>JAKFEZ010000283.1:0-13052 GCA_036675435.1 Ramlibacter sp.
CTGCAGGCGCTGGGCGTGACGCAGGTGCACTACGGCACCGAGGACAAGCGGCCGGCCGCCGAGGCCACGCTGCGCGAACTCGGGCTCGACTGGGACCAGGCGGCCGGCATCGGCGACGACTGGCCCGACCTGCCGGTGCTGCGCCGCTGCGCCCTGGCCTGCGCGCCGGCCAACGCCCATGCCGAGGTCAAGGCGCTGGCCCATCACGTCACGCGCTCGGCCGGCGGCCAGGGTGCGGCGCGCGAATTCTGTGACCTGCTGCTGGTGGCCAGTGGCCGCTATGCGGCGCTGCTGGAGGGCTACGCTTGAGCAGCCGCCCGGGCGGCGACCTGGGCCTGATGGCTGCGCCGCCGGGCCGGCCCGGCGGCTGGACGCTGGTGCGGGCCGGCTGGGAGCGCATCTCGGTCTACCTGCCGATCATCCTGATGGGGTTGATGGCGCTGGGCACTTATTGGCTGGCCCGCAATACGCCGTCGATCCCGCCGGCCGAGGTGCAGCGCGAGGCCAGCCATGAGCCCGACTATTTCATGCGCGGCTTCTCGGTGAAGACCTTCGATGCCGCCGGCCGCCTGAAGAGCGAGGTCTTCGGCACCGAGGCGCGGCACTATCCCGACACCGACACGCTCGAAATCGACCAGCCGCGGGTGCGCTCCTTCAATGCCCGCGGCGAACTGACCGTGGCCACGGCGCAGCGCGCGCTCAGCAACGCCGACGGCAGCGAGGTGCAGCTGGTCGGCAATGCGGTGGTGACACGCGAGGCCACCACCGATGGCAACGGCAACACCCGCCCCAGTCTGGTGATCAAGGGCGAGTTCCTGCATGTGTTTCTCGACACCGAGCGCATCCGCTCGCACAAGCCGGTCGAGCTGACGCGCGGCGATACCCGGTTCACCGCCAACAGCCTGGAGTTCGACAACATCGACCAGGTGATGGAACTGCGCGGGCGGGTGCAGGGCACGTTGCCCGGCGGCGCGAGGTAGCCGGGCTGCCCATGGACAAGCTGGTCTTCATCACGGGCGCCTCCAGCGGCATCGGCCAGGCCCTGGCCTGGCGCTACTACCAGGCCGGCTGGCGGCTGGCGCTGGTGGCGCGGCGCAGCGCCGAGATCGAGCGCTGGGCGCTGGAGCGCGGGCTGGCAGCCGGCCGCTATGCGGTGTACCGCGCCGACGTGGCCGACACCGCCAGCATCGTGGCCGCCGGCCAGGCCTGCCTGGCAGGCCAGGGCGTGCCGGATGCGGTGATCGCCAATGCCGGCATCAGCATCGGCGTCGACACCGCCATGTTCGAGGACCTCGAGGTGATCGCCCGCACCTTCGCCACCAACAACGTCGGGCTGGCCGCGACCTTCCAGCCGTTCGTGGCGGCGATGGCGCAGCGCGGCTCGGGCGCGCTGGTCGGCATTGGCAGCGTCGCCGCCATCCGCGGCTTGCCGGGCCACGGCGCCTATTGCGCCAGCAAGGCGGCCGTGGTGAGCTACTGCGAAAGCCTGCGCGGCGAACTGCGCGCCTCGGGCGTGAAGGTGGTGACGATCTGCCCGGGCTATATCGACACGCCGCTGACGCGCCAGAACCGCTACGGCATGCCTTTCCTGCTTCAGCCCGAGGATTTCGCTGCCCGCGCCTTTCGGGCTATCGAGGCCGGCGCCAGCTACCGAGTGATCCCATGGCAGATGGGCGTGGTCGCCAAACTGCTGCGGCTGCTGCCGAACCCCCTCTTCGACAAGCTGCTGGCCGGCCGGCCGCGCAAGCACCGGCAGGACCGCGCGGCTTGAAAGCCAGGCCCGCGCCTGGGTGTCGGAACAGGCTGACGCTCGAGTAGGCCCGCATCCATTTTTGTCCCACGAGGGGGCGGACTCGGCCTGTCGGGCTGAGGCCACTCCATACTGACTGCTCGACTAATCAGCAATCTAAAGCCGAGTGGAGCAGTTATGAAAAGGCGCGAGTTTGGGAAGGTGGCCACGGCCGCCACAGCAGTGACATTGGTGGGATGCGGTGGCGGCGGCGGTGGTGGCGAGGGGATCGCTGCGCCGGTGCCCGAGCCTCAACCGGCGCCGGGACCGCAGGTTCCGCCCCCACCGGCTCCCGTGCCGGCGCCCGTGCCACCTGCGCCGGCACCGGAGCCCGGTCCCGCCCCCGGCCCGGCGCCGACCCCGGCACCGACGCCAGCGCCCACACCCGCCCCGGCGCCGCCCTCGTCCTGGGTCATCGGCACCAACCTGTCGGGCATGCAGTGGGCCGAGACCGGCATTCGCTTCGGCGGCGGCACGTGGCCCAATGTCCACTTCACCGTACCGCGCCGCGCCGACGTCGCCTGGCTCGCAGCCAATGGCTACAGCATGAGCCGCCTGCCGATCCAGTGGGAGCTGCTGCAGCCGATGCTGCACGACACGGTGGCGAATGCCGCGGCCCGCGCAGCGATCGGCAACCCCGGCGAGTTCCATGCCGGCTACGAGTCCTACATCACCGGTGTGCTCGACGCCCACGCCGCGGTCGGCCTGAAGTGCATCATCGACGTGCACAACTACGGCCGCTACCGTGACTTCGTGTTCCAGCCGGATGGCTCGGTGCGCGGGCTGGTCAGCCCGCCCGACCCGCTGGTGCGCGCCTACACCTCCGACGCGACGCAGGTGCAGACACGCATCTTCGCGCTGGCGCCGGGCGCCACCCTGCGCCAGTCGCACTTCACCGATCTCTGGACCCGCGCCGCGCGCAAGTGGAAGGACCATCCCGGCTTCGGCGGCTACGGCCTGATGAACGAGCCCTTCCACATGCCAAGGCCGGGCGAAACCGTCGAGTCGTTCCAGGGGTTCGATGAAGACCTGACGATCTGGCCGACGTTCGCCCGGGCCGGCATCGACGCGATTCGCCAGGTGGATCCGCTCAAGCCGATCTACCTCGGCGGCAACGGCTGGAGCTCGGCCATGTCGATCGCCAGCGTCAACCCGGGCTGGCCGCTGCCCGGCGCCAACATCATCTTCGAAGTCCACATGTACCTGGATGCGGTCAGCAGCGGCCAGGGCTTCGACTACGACAACGAAGTGGCCCGCAACTTCAGCGCCGGCTTCGGCCCGGTGCCGATCCACCTCAACACCGGCGTCGAGCGGCTGCAGATGGCCGTCACCTGGGCCCAGCAGCATGGCGTGAAGCTGGCGCTGACCGAAACCGGCATGCCGATCGACGATCCGCGCTGGGAAGAGATGTTCCGGCGCCTGCTCAACTACGCCCGCCAGAACAACGTCGACGTGTTCACCTGGAACGGCGGCAACCACTGGCCGATGCACAACGGCCCGATCAACCACGTGCCGGGCTGGCACCAGAACAAGACCCTGGAGCCGGCAGTCTCGGGGCTCATGAAGGCGGCTGCCGGCGTTGCCCACGGCACGCTCTACGACGACGGTCCCGGCTGGTCGCCTTCCGGCGCCGTGACGATCACCGTGTACGCGCGCGGCAATCTCGCCAGCCCGGTGACGCTGAGCGTGAGCTCCAGCAACGGCGGCACCCTGAGCAAGAGCCAGATCACTATTCCGGCGGGCGCCAACGGCCAGGACACCTACACCTTCACGCCGGGCGCCAACCGCGTCAGCACGCTCACTTACACGGTCGTGTCCGGCGGCGTGGCCCCGCCACCGCCCAGGAAGGTGTTCTCGCTGGCCGATCCCGTGGCCTACGCGGCCACCAGCCTGCCCGACGCGGCCATGGCCATCCTGGCCAAATACAGCGCCTGCAAGTGGGAACTGGCCGATGGCTACACCGACTACATGCTGGGCACGCCAGCGGCGGCCGGCCAGCCGGTGCGGGCCATCTCCGATTCGGGCTATGGCTCGAGCGTCGGCAATGCGATGCAGATGATCAACTGGACCAACACCGACAGCGCCAACATGGGCCACATGACGGTTCCGGTGATGCGCGTGACCAATGGCCGGAAGAACTCCGACCACACCGCGCCCCAGCCCCACGGGTTCTGGTGCAAGAAGTCGATTCCGGTTCCGCGCATCCAGCCCAACCCGAGAAACCGGGTGCCTTACAACCTGGAGGACCCGCATTTCGCCATTGCCGCCGTGAGCGTGACCGGCACCAACAGCAACGGTGTGGTGTTCCAGGCCGGCTATTCAGCCGATGCGAACGTCTCGGAGCTGCGCTTTGCCAACGGCCAGCCGCAGGCGCATTGGCTGGACACCCATGGCCGCGCCGTGGTGCTGACCAGCCCGACGGCCCTCGCCGCCAATGCCCCGGCCGTGGTCGCCTTCACCTCCCAGGCCGGCGCCCAGCGGCTGCGGGTGAATTCAACGGTGGTCGGCAGTGGCGGCGGAACGCTGGCGGCGAGCGTCAACGACCAGCTGCTGATCGGCTGGGGTTACAGCGACCATTTCCCGGACCCCGGGTTCAAGGGACATGTGTATTCGGTGATCACCGGAAGGGGTGCGCCCAGCGACGCCGAAATGCGGGTGCTGGAACGCTACCTGGGCACGACCGCCGGGATCTGACGGCCTGCCGCGCGGCTCTCAGTAGCCGCCGCGGCTGCCGCCGCCGCCTCCGCCACCGCCGCGCGGCCCGGAGCCGTACGGGCTGCGGAAACCGCCATCGCCACCACCGCCGCGTCCGCCATAGCCACCGCCGCCTTCACGGCGGCCGCCGCCACCGCCACCGCCGCCGTAGCCACCCCCACCGCTGCCGCCGCCGCCACTGCCGCCGCCGTAGCCACCACCCCCACCGCCATAGCCGCCGGTGCGGGGCGGCCGGGCTTCCATCGGCCGGGCTTCGTTCACGACCACGCTGCGGCCGCCCAGCGGCTGGCCGTTCATGCCGTTGATGGCGGCCTGGGCCTCGGCGTCGCTTGCCATCTCGACGAAGCCGAAGCCTTTGGAGCGGCCCGTGTCGCGTTCCATCATGACCTTGGCGCTGGTCACGGCGCCGAACTGGCCAAAGGCCTGCTCCAGGTCGCTGTCGCGCACCGAGTAAGGCAGATTACCCACGTAAAGTTTATTGCCCATCGAAAGGGACTCCTAAAAATAAACGTATGACTTGAGCGATGGAGTCCCGAAAACGCATTCAACTTCAACTGACCTGAGCGACGCGATAAGTGACCTGTTCACCGCAATCCGTGCCTGAAAACTGCTGGACACGCAATTCCATTATGAACAGATATCGTCATTTCGTGCGGGCTCGGCGGGTGCGAGCGCTTGCGCGAAAACCCTGAATCGGGCGGACATGAAAAAAGGGCCCTTAGGCCCTTTTTCTGCATCTGCGAAGGTTTAGTAACCGCCGCGGCCGCCGCCACCGCCGTCACGACGGCCACCGCCGCCGCCACCGCCGTAGCCGCCACCGCCGCCACCACCACCGTAGCCGCCGCCACCACCACCGCCGCCGAAGCCGCCGGTACGGGGGGGACGCGATTCCATGGGACGAGCTTCGTTGACCACCAGGCCACGGCCGCCGATTTGCTGGCCGTTCATGCCTTCGATCGCGGCCTTGGCTTCGGCCTCGTTGCTCATTTCGACAAAGCCGAAGCCTTTGGAGCGGCCGGTGTCGCGCTCCATCATGACCTTGGCGCTGGACACGGTGCCGTATTGGCTGAACGCCTGCTCCATGTCACTGTCGCGGTAAGAGTAGGGCAGGTTGCCCACGTAAAGTTTGTTGCCCATTGAAAGGACTCCTCGAGAAAAAAACGCTACCTAGCGATGGAGTCCGAAAAACGCAAGCTACAAACCACGCGAAACCGACCGTTCACCGCAAACCATATGCCGCGCTGACGCGGCACCCGCGCATTATGGGGCATCTTGGCGGTTCATGCGTGTTTTTCAGCGGCGGCGGCGTTTTTTTCCTCAGGGTATTCCCGCCATCGCGCGAAAGCGGCTCGCAAGGCCAGCAATTGGCGCTCGAATCGCGGGCAGGCATCGCAGGCCGCCAGATGGAGCCGCAGCGCCACCCGGTCGGCCAGCGGCAGGGCGCGGTCCTCCCGTGCGACCAGCAGGCCGGCGACTTGCTTGCAGCTGCGGCGCAGGATCATGGAGCGGCTTTCTTTCCAAACCAGTTGAGTTCCAGGCATTCCCGCAGCCGCAGGCGGGCGCGGTGGAGCTGGACATACAGATTGGTCGGAGTCAGCGCCAGCTCCTTACAGATCTCCTCACTGGACAGCTCGAGCCATTCGCGCATCAGGAACACCCGGCCCATGGCCGCGGGCAGCTTCTCGGCGCAGGCCTCAAGCACTTCGATGAACTGGCGCGAGCCGAGCGCCTCCTCGGGATTGCCCCAATCGGCCGGCCGCGCAGCGAAATGTCCGTCGGCGCGGAACATCAGTGCTTCGAGTTCCTCGCTGCCGTCGCCCTCGTCGGCTTCCAGGCTCACTTCGCGCGCACGTTGCCGCAGGATGTCGATGACCTTGTGCTTGAGAATGCCCACCAGCCAGGTCTTGAGCTGGCTGCGGTTGCCGAACGACTGCGGCTTGGCCAGGGCGGCCAGCAGGGTCTCGGAGACTGCGTCTTCGGCCCAGGTGTCGTTGCGCAGCTGCAGCCGCGCAAAGCGCAGCAGGTAGCCGTGGTGTTCGGCCAGTCGACCTGCGAGGGGGCCTTCGTTGGGCATGGTGACGGTGTGTAAGCGGAAATCATCGCACGCCCGTCCCATCGCCGCCACTACCAGTTGACTTCGCGCTCCGGCGTCGAGCCGATCCGGTGAATGGCCAGATCGGCGCCCTCGTGCTCCTCCTCGGGCGTGAGGCGCAAGCCGGTGACCGCGCGAATGCCGCCATACACCGCGAACCCGGCCACCACGGCCCAGGCCACCCCCATCACGGAGCCGATCAGCTGCGCGCCCAGGCTCACGCCGCCCAGCCCGCCCAAAGCCTGGCTGCCGAAGATGCCGGCGGCGATGCCGCCCCAGGCGCCGCACAGGCCGTGCAGCGGCCAGACGCCCAGCACGTCGTCGATCTTCCATTTGTTCTGGGTCAGGGTGAACATCAGCACGAACACGGCGCCGGCAATCGCGCCTACGGCCAGGGCGCCCAGCGGATGCATCAGGTCGGAGCCGGCGCACACGGCGACCAGGCCGGCCAGCGGGCCGTTGTGCACGAAGCCGGGGTCGTTGCGTCCCAGCGCCAGCGCTGCCAGCGTGCCGCCGACCATCGCCATCAGCGAGTTGACGGCCACCAGGCCCGAAATCTTGTCGATGGTCTGGGCGCTCATCACGTTGAAGCCGAACCAGCCGACGGTGAGGATCCAGGCGCCCAGCGCCAGGAACGGAATGTTGGAGGGCGGGTGCGCGGAGATCGCGCCATCTTTGCGATAGCGGTTGCTGCGAGCGCCCAGCAGGATCACCGCCGGCAGCGCCAGCCAGCCGCCGACCGCATGGACCACGATCGAGCCGGCGAAGTCGTGGAACTCGGCGCCGGTCAGCGACTTGATCCAGGCCTGGATGCCGAAGGCCTGGTTCCACGCCACGCCCTCGAACAGTGGGTACACCACGCCGACGATGATGGCGGTGGCCGCCAGCTGCGGGCCGAAGCGGGCGCGCTCGGCGATGCCGCCCGAGATGATGGCCGGAATGGCGGCGGCGAAGGTGAGCAGAAAGAAGAACTTCACCAGGTCGTAGCCGTTGCGCGCCGCCAGCTGCTCGGCGCCGACGAAGAAGCTGGTGCCGTAGGCGACGCTGTAGCCAAGGACGAAGTAGACGACCGTGGAAACCGAGAAGTCGACCAGGATCTTCACCAGGGCATTCACCTGATTTTTCTTGCGCACCGTCCCCAGCTCGAGGAACGCGAAGCCGGCGTGCATGGCCAGCACCATGATGCCGCCCAGAAGAATGAACAAAGCGTCCGAGCCCTGTTTTAGTGCTTCCATAAGCCCCTCTTTAGATGAATTGCATGTTGTTGGTGCGCTGTCGCCGAATTCAGGGTGGGCGCACCATCGAGAAGCAATAAGTGCGCCATAAGCGTGCGCACCAGCAAGGCGCTAAAATCGCGTTGTCATTGGGGAGTAGCCTCCTTCCGAATCCGAGAAGGGCTCGCGTCAACAGACTTGGATCTCTCCGATCCATGGCGCGAGCGGTTCAGCACTTGGCGAGACCTTTGACTGCGCAGCCTCCGTTTTTGGCCGGGGGCGCTGCGCAGTCAATGTGTGCTCGTTCCGGCCTGGACGTCTTTTCATGGAAGCTTTCCTCGTCTCCACCGGCATCGTCGCCCTGGCCGAAATGGGCGACAAGACCCAGTTGCTCTCGCTGGTGCTGGCCGCCCGCTTTCGCAAACCCTGGCCGATCGTGCTGGGCATTCTGGTCGCCACCCTGGCCAATCACGCCCTGGCCGGCGCCGCCGGCGCCTGGGTCACCACCCTGCTCGGCCCGCAGATGCTGCGCTGGGTGCTGGGCGGCTCGTTCATCGCCATGGCCCTGTGGATGCTGATTCCCGACAAGCTCGATGACGACGGCATCGTCAAGGCGCCGCGCCTGGGCGTGTTCGGCGCCACCGTGGTCGCGTTCTTCCTGGCCGAAATGGGCGACAAGACGCAGGTGGCCACCGTGATGCTGGCCGCGCAGTACAGCGCCTGGCTGTGGGTGGTGGCCGGCACGACGCTGGGCATGATGCTGGCCAATGCGCCGGTGGTCTGGTTCGGCGAGCGTGTCATGCGCAGCGTTCCTATCCACGTGGTGCACCGGGTCTCGGCGGTGATCTTCGGGGCGCTGGGTCTGGCGGCGCTGGTGGGATGGGATTGATATACTTCCCTCCAGCGCCGATTTGCCCCAGCTTGCGGGCGCTCAATAAATTCAGCTAAAGATCCGAACGCCCGACAACCCGGCCTCGCCTCTCTAGCGACGCCGGGTTTTTGTTTTTACGCCGACCATCATGAGCCTTGTTGCCGTTGCGCAGTCGATGGAGTTCAGCGAGCCGCTTGCCCTGCAAAGCGGCGCGTCGATCCGCGGCTACGCACTGGCCTATGAAACCTACGGCAGCCTGAACGCCGACAAGAGCAACGCGGTGCTGATCTGCCACGCTCTCAATGCCTCGCACCATGTGGCCGGCGTCTATGCGGGCCAGGAGCGATCCGAGGGCTGGTGGGACACGATGATCGGCCCGGGCAAGCCGGTCGACACCGACCGCTTCTTCGTGATCGGCGTCAACAACCTCGGCTCGTGCTTCGGCTCGACCGGGCCGATGCATGTGAACCCCGACACCGGCCGCGTCTATGGCGCCGATTTTCCGGTGGTTACGGTGGAAGACTGGGTCGAGGCCCAGGCCCGGTTGCTCGACCGCCTGGGCATCGAGACCCTGGCGGCGGTGATGGGCGGCAGCCTCGGCGGCATGCAGGCGCTGTCGTGGACGCTGCAGTATCCGCATCGGGTCCGCCATGCGGTGGTGGTGGCCAGCGCGCCGAATCTCACCGCCGAAAACATCGCCTTCAACGAGGTCGCTCGCCGCGCCATCGTCACCGACCCCGACTTCCACGGCGGCCACTTCTACCAGCACGGCGTGGTGCCCAAGCGCGGCCTGCGCATCGCCCGCATGATCGGCCACATCACGTATCTCTCGGACGACGTGATGAACGAGAAATTTGGACGCACGCTGAGGCCCCGCGTGTCGAACGCGACCTTGAGCGACGCCGGGCCGCCCCTAGGCGCGAAGGCCCCCTCGGGGGGCAGCGCAGCGGCGTTGGCCGCAAGCGTGGGGGCTTATCTCTACAGCACGCAAGACGTCGAATTCCAGATCGAGAGCTACTTGCGCTACCAGGGCGACAAGTTCAGCGAGTACTTCGACGCCAACACCTACCTGCTGATCACACGCGCGCTCGATTACTTCGACCCGGCCTTGCGCCATAACGGCAACCTGGCGCGCGCGCTGGCGGTGGCGCAGGCCAAATTCTTGCTGGTGAGTTTCACCACCGACTGGCGTTTTGCCCCACGGCGCAGCCGTGAGCTGGTCAAGGCCCTGCTGGACAACCGCCGCGACGTGAGCTACGCCGAAATCGACGCCCCGCACGGGCACGATGCCTTTCTGCTGGAGGATGCGCGCTACCTGGGCGTGGTGCGGTCGTACTTCGAGCGCATCGCGAGCGAATCGGCGCCCTTGCCCTGCGAGGGAGGACCAGCATGAGCGATCGGACCACGATGGAGCTGATCGCGCGGCTGGTGCCGGCGGGCTCGCGCGTGCTCGACCTGGGCTGCGGCGACGGCGCGATGCTGGACTACCTGCAGCGTGAGCGCGGCTGCAGCGGCTACGGCATCGAGATTGCCGACTCCAACGTGCTGGCCTGCGTCAAGCGCGGTGTCAACGTCATCCAGCTCAACCTCGACGAGGGCTTGTCGATGTTCGACGATGGCTCCTTCGACGTGGTGCTGCAGATCGACACGCTGCAGCACCTGCGCAACACCGAAACCATGCTGGTCGAGACGGCGCGGGTCGGCCGCACCGGCGTGGTGGCGTTTCCCAACTTTGCCCACTGGCCGAACCGGCTGTCGATCGTGCGCGGGCGCATGCCGGTGACCAAGCGCCTGCCCTACCAGTGGTACGACACGCCCAATATCCGGGTGGGAACCTTCAAGGATTTCGAGGTGCTGGCCACCAAGAACCGGCTGGCCATCCTGGAAAGTTATGGCCTGCAGGAAGGGCGCGAAATTCGCTTCCTGCCGAACGCCCGCGCCGGCACGGCAGTCTTCAAGTTCGAACGCGGCTGACCGGTTCTCAGTGCGCCGGCCCGTGCAGCGCGCCACTGTATTCCTTGTCGGTCATCAGCGTCCAAACCGCCAGCGCCATGACCGCCAGGCCAGCGATCATCGTGCTGAGCATGGCATTGCGGTTGCCACCGAAGCCGAGGATCCAGGGCGACACGAACAGCCAGAGCCCAAGGGCGGCTTCGGTCCATTCCTCCCAGGCACGCGGAACGATAGCCGCCCCGAGCGCAGCCGCGACCAGTGCCAATCCCGCGATCACCGCGTTCGACATGGCCATCGACGATCCCTCGAAGCCCAGGACCCAGGGCGAGACGACGACACAAGCGCCGAGAACGGCGTTCGCGAGGTCCTGCCAATGCTTGGGTTGCCACATGATGCACCTCCTGTTGCCGGCGAATGCCGGCAGTATTTGGATCGAGCGCGGTCGGGCCGAGTTCCTTGAAAGGGTGTGAGCAATCGATCAGCGCCCCGGCTGCGGCACGATGCGCAGGTACGGCTTGGGCGCCTGCCAGCCCTGCGGGAACAGCGTCTTGGCGTCTTCGTCCGACACCGAGCCGGCGATGATCACGTCGTCGCCCTGCTTCCAGTTGGCCGGCGTGGCGACCTTGTGCTGCTGGGTGAGCTGCATCGAATCGAGCACCCGCAGGATCTCGTCGAAATTGCGCCCGGTCGTCATCGGGTAGGTCAGCATCAGCTTGATGCGCTTGTCCGGGCCGACCACGAACACCGAGCGCACCGTGGCGTTCTGGGCCGGCGTGCGCCCTTGCGCGCTGCCCGGCTCCTCGGCCGGCAGCATGTTGTAGAGCTTGGCCACCTTCAGCTCGGGGTCGCCGATCATCGGGTAGTTGGGCGCAAAGCCCTGCGTCTCCTCGATGTCCTTGGCCCAGGCCTGGTGGTTTTCGACCGGGTCGACGCTCAGGCCGACCAGCTTGGTGTTGCGCCGGGCGAACTCCGGCTCGATCCGGGCCATGTAGCCCAGTTCGGTCGTGCAGACGGGGGTGAAATCCTTGGGATGCGAGAACAGCACGGCCCAGCTGTCGCCTATCCACTCGTGGAAGCGGATGGGGCCCCGGGTGGTTTCGGCGGTGAAGTCCGGCGCCACATCGTTGATGCGTAGAGACATGGTCACTCCTTGGATGGCAGGTAATCCGCACTTCAATATAGGCCGTGGCGGCGCCGGTTCAAGTGCGCTAACATCCATCCATCGGGAACACAGCCTCCCGGGTCTTTGCAGATAGACGGTGTCCCGTCCAAGCGCTGGCAGCTTCAACCTGGAGTTTTCCGTGGACACCGCCTCGCTTGCCATTTCTCCCTCCGAACTCTCGAGTCTCATCGGCCGCCCCGATGCACCGCTGCTGCTGGACGTGCGGCGCACGGCGCGCTTCGCCGAAAGCGGCCGGCTGCTGCCCGCCGCCCGGCATTGCCCGCCGGAGCAGGTCGCGCAGTTCGCCGCTGACCATGCGCCGCGCGATGTGGTCGCGTATTGCGCGTATGGCCACGAAGTCAGCCGTGAAGCCGCTCAGCTCCTGCGCCGTGCCGGCTGGAACGCCCGCTTTCTTTCCGGCGGGATCGAAGGCGGGGAAACCGGTGTCGATGCGGCGCCCGACATCGCCGCCTGGCGCCTGGCGGCCCTGCCGGTGCTGCGCAAGCGCCCCGACCTGGGCGTCACCGGCGAGCGGACTTCGCGCTGGATCACCCGCGAGCGGCCCAAGATCGATCGCATCGCCTGCCCCTGGCTGGTCAGGCGGTTCATCGATCCGCAGGCCGAGTTCTTCTATGTGCCCACCGATCAGGTGTTCGAAGAGGCCCGGCGGCTGCAGGCCGTGCCCTACGACATCGCCGAGGCCCCGATCAGCCATGTCGGGGAGCGCTGCAGTTTCGACGCATTGCTGGATGCCTTCGAGCTGAGCGCGGCGGCGCTGGGTACGCTGGCAACGATCGTGCGCGGCGCCGACACCGACCGGCTCGCGCTGGCACCGCAGGCACCAGGCCTGCTGGCGGTGTCGCTGGGCCTGGCGCGCCTGCATGCCCGGGACGATCACGCCATGCTGGCCGCAGCCATGGCGGTGTACGACGCGCTGTATGAATGGTGCCGCGGCGCCCAGGGCGAAAGGCACAGCTGGGGCGCCCACACCACGGCGGCGGTGGCCGGGTGAGCGGCGTGTCTTTCGGCGAGGCGCTGAAGTTCTGGCTCAAGCTCGGCTTCATCAGCTTCGGGGGGCCGGCCGGCCAGATTGCGATCATGCACCGCGAGCTGGTCGAGCAGAAGCGCTGGATCTCCGAGCGGCGCTTCCTGCACGCGCTCAACTACTGCATGCTGCTGCCGGGACCGGAAGCGCAGCAGCTGGCCACCTACATCGGCTGGCTGATGCACCGCACCTGGGGCGGCATTGCCGCCGG
>JAKFEZ010000069.1:0-2263 GCA_036675435.1 Ramlibacter sp.
GAGCCAGAACGGCGCATCGAGCACGGCTGCACGGTGGATGGCCGACAAGGAAAACCGCGCCGACCTGATCGGCGGTGTCAACGTGAAGTCGCACGACGCGCACGTGGCCCGTGCGATGCTGGATATGAGCACCACCGCCCAGATCAACGACAGCCTCAAGCTGGGCAGCGCGCTCCTTGGAGAGATCGGCAATGTCGGCAGGTTGCACAAGCCCCGCGTCGAACAGGCCGGCTTCGCGGTGCTGAAGGCGCCCGACATCCCGAGCGTGCTGGTCGAAACCGCATTCATCAGCAACCCGGAGGAAGAGGCGCGCCTGCGCAGCGACGCCTACCAGGAGCAGCTGGCCGACGCCATCATGCGCGGCATCAATCGCTACTTCGCCAAGAACCCGCCGCTCGCGCGCAGCCGGACGGTGTAACCTGCGCGACAGGCCTTTCCGGCCTGTTTGCAAGCACGACTCGACAGGCGCGAATCGATTTGTTACCGTGGAGAATGCCGATTTTCCGCAGTAACGTGGCACGAACCAGCTCGTTTGTGCCGCTAGAGATGCCGGGCCCCCCCCAGGGAAGCGGGTTGCGCAGCAGCCTCATCGGGGCGGCCGACGGGCTTGCCTTCAGCCTTCCAGTCGGCATCGGCTGCGTCACCCTGATATTCAGCCACATCGGCCTGGAACTGCTGCCCGCCGGCGTGTTCGCCCTGCTGCTGTCCATGGCGTGGATTCATTTCACGACGGCGTTGCACAGCAGGCCAGTTTTGTTCGGCGCCCGATTCTTCGAGGCCACGACGCTGGGGGCCATGCTCCAGCAGATGATCGCCGCCATGCCCGGCTGGCAACTGCAAAACACCACCGGGACGCGGCTGGCCCTGATGTGCCTCGTCGGCGCGACTGCCGGCGTCGCGGTGGGCGTGTTGTACCTGGTGCGTGCTGATCGATTCACCCGGCTCATCCCCTCACCCGTCTTCGCCGGTTTTTCGAACAGCATCGCCGTCGCCCTCTTCGTTTCGCAATCGCAGGCCCTGTGGGACCTTGTCGCCAATTCGGCGACCCTCGCGCCGGTCATGTCGATCTCGGCCGCGGTGCTGGCGACCGCCATGGGGCTGCGGTACCTGCGCCCGCGGTGGCCCGCCACGACGATCGCCCTGGCGGTCGGGCTCGCGCTCGGCCTGCTTTGGCTCAGCGCGGGTCAAGCTCCGCGTACGATCGGGACGTTCGGCTGGCCGTCGATCCTGCCGGTCACCCTTGCCGACTTCGCGTCCCTGCGGGATCCGAAGGTCCAGAACTGGCCGGTTGCTGCCGCGGTTCTCACCAACGGTGTCATCCTGGGCGCCATGATCTTCATCAACACCACAATGGCGGCCGAGATGATGGCGCAGCAGGATGGCCGCCGCCCGCCGCGCGGCCGCGCGACGCTGGTCACCGCCATCGGCGTGGGGCTGTCCGGCCTGATCGGCTCCGCCCCGGTCTCCGGCTCGATGAATGCGTCGATGATCGGCGCGCGCAGCGCGCCCCTGTCCACCACGATGGTGCTTTCCTTCGGGTTCTTCGTCGTGGCGATTTACTTCAGCGGCGTCATCGGGCTCGTGCCACTGGCCGCCATCTGCGCCGGGTTGCTGTGCGAGGCGTGGTTCATGGTAGACCGCAAATCGCTCGGCTTGCTGCGCGACTGGCTCCTCAAGCGGCCAGTGGCCGCGAATGGCCGCGAGGACCTGGCCCTGATCGTCACAGTGACGGCCAGCGCCGTCATCCTGAACATGGTGGCCGCTGTATTCGTCGGCCTGCTGTTCGGCCTGATCGTGTTCGCCGCGCGCAATGCGAGACGGCCGGTGCGCAATCTCTGGACCGGCGCGCAGCTCACGTCCAACTGCGCCCGCTCCAGGGGAGATTTGCGCCTGTTGGCCGAACATGGCCCCAGCATCCACATTGTCGAACTCGACGGGGACTTGTTCTTCGGCGCCGTTGACAGCCTCGAGCGCGGACTGGACCAAAGTTTGCAAGGCGCGACGGGCCTGGTGATCGATTGGTCGCGCGTGCGCCACATCGACACAAGCGTCGTCGGCTCGTTCGTGCAGTTCGAGCGCCGCGCCCACGCCCGTGGTGTCGCCCCCATCCATGCGGGCTGCGGAAATCAGCCCGAATTGGCCGCCGTCCTCATGCAGCACCTGCCCCACCTGCGCCAGGCGCTCGATCTCGACCGCGCGCTCGAGCAGGCGGAGAACGACGTGCTGCTGTTGCGAGGAGACCCCGAGCCGACGGACAAGACCG
>JAKFEZ010000220.1:0-53391 GCA_036675435.1 Ramlibacter sp.
TGTGGCGCTGGCCGATTTGATCCCGCAGTTGCAAAAGCGCCTGTCAGCTCGCGAGACGGCCGCGCAGATCGCCTGGCTGCTGGTCGGCATCGCGCTGGTGACGGCCGTGAGCACCGCGATGCACACGCACTGATTTGCAGGCGCCGCGCGCCATCTGGCAGCGGCGGGCTTCGGCACACAACACCTCGAGAAAGGCTCGGCGGCCATTGGTCACGGGCCGCGCTTCGACTGCTCATCGGATGTGAAGGGATGTGCCTTTTGGCAAGGCTGGGCTTGTCCTACACGCTATCGCGTTTGTCCGACAACCCGGCTCAGCGCAGCGGCCTAACGTCTTCGCGTCGACGGCCTTTTCGCCGTCCGCATCCAGGCATTCAAGCCATCCAAGGCATTCAAGGAGAACATCGACATGGCATCACGTGACTATGAGGACAGCGACCGTCAGCAAGGACGCTGGGGCCGCGACAACCAGGACCAGGACCCGCGGCAAGGACAGCGCGGCCAGGGCTATGGTGGCGAAAGCCGGGGCAGTTGGGGCCAGGGCTCGCAGCAGAGCGGCTCGCAAGGCTACGGGCGGTCGGGCGGCAGCGAATTCGGCTCGCAGCAGTCGGGCGGGTACGGCGGCTATGGTGGCGAAAGCCACGGCTATGGCCGCGGAACCGGCGGATCGGACTACGGCCAGGGCCAGGGCCGCGGCAGTGAGTTCGGCGGGCAGGGCGGTGAGTTCGGCAGCCAGGGCGGCTGGAACCGCAACGCGGGCGGCATGCAGTCGTCGGGCTTCGGCGGCGCAGGCGGCGTAGGCGGCGTAGGTTATGGCAGTGGCGGGCAGGGCTACGGCGGCAGCCAGGGCGGCCCAGGTTACGGCGGCAGCCAAGGGTACGGCGGAAGCCAGGGCTATGGCGCCAACCAAGGCTACGGAGGCCAGGGCGGCCAGGGAAGCTGGGGCGGCCAGGCCGGCCGTGGCGACTGGAGCGGCCAGAGCGGCCAGGGCACGTACGACCAGGGCAGCTATGGCAGCCGAGGTGGCGGAATGGGTGGGCAGCAAGGAGGCGGCTATGGCGGCGGCCAAGGCATGCAGGGCATGTACGGCTCGGGCCAGGGCTATGGAGGCGGGCAGCAGCAGGGTGGCTACGGGCAAGGCAGCTATGGCGGCAGCCAGGGCTACGGCCAGGGGTCGAGCGGCTACGGCAGTGGCCAGCAGGGCGCCGGCAACTATTCGGGCAGCTACGGCACCAGCAGCGGATCGGGCTCTCACCATGACCCGGACTATCACCAGTGGCGCGAGGAGCAGATGCGCAACCTGGACAACGACTACCACTCGTGGCGGCAGGACCGCTACAAGAAGTTCTCGGACGAGTTCAACAACTGGCGCTCCAGCCGCAGTGGCGGGCAGGGCCAGGGCGCCGGCAGCAGCAGCGGCCTGTCGGGCTCCAGCGGCATGGGCAGCGCGGGCAGCACCACGAGTGGCGCCACCGGCTCGAGTGGATCGAGCGGCTCCAGCGCGGCTGGCAGCAGTGGCAGCTACGGCTCCGACACCGGAGGTTCGGGCAGCAGCAGCGACAAAAGCGGCAGCGACAAGGGCAGCGGCTCATCTTCTTCAGGCAAGAGCAGGTAACTCGGGTCCTCACCGCAAGCGGCGCCGGATGACGGCGCCGCCTTCGAACTACTTCAGGAGAACACCATGAAATCCCCTTCTCTTCGAGCCCTTCCCCTGACATTGGCGCTGGTGCTGTCCTGCGGCGTCGCCGTGGCCCAAACCAGCGGCTCGACCGGCGCCAGCGGCGGCGGCACCACGGGCACCGGCTCGTCAGCGACCGGCGGGCGCACTGCGCCCGCGGCGCAACCGGGC
The DNA here is from genome assembly GCA_036675435.1 of Ramlibacter sp. Taxonomy (GTDB): domain Bacteria; phylum Pseudomonadota; class Gammaproteobacteria; order Burkholderiales; family Burkholderiaceae_C; genus Ramlibacter. The sequence continues at coordinate 1,847 of JAKFEZ010000220.1, forward strand.
ACCGGCACCCGCAACACCGAGGCGAAAAAGGACGACAAGCTCGCCCGCGCCGACCGCAAATTCATCGAGGATGCGGCAGCCAGCGGCATGTTCGAAGTGCAGGCGGCCCAACTGGCGTCGAGCAAGGCCACCGACCCTGCCGTCAAGAGCTATGCCAGCATGCTGGTGGACCACCACACCGCCGCGAACAATGAGTTGACGCAACTGGCCAACAGCAAGCAGGTGGAGCTGCCGGCCGCGCCGCCGCGTGGAAAGCGCAACGACGTCGAAAAGCTCGGCAAGAAGAGTGGCGCCGAGTTCGACAGTGAGTTCGTGCGCGAGGTCGGCATCAAGGCTCACCAGAAGGACATCAAGGATTTCCAGCAAGCCAGCGAGAAGGCCAAGGACCCGCAGCTCAAGGCCTGGATCGACAAGACCCTGCCGACGTTGCGCGACCATCTGGCGCAGGCGCAGAAGCTGCCGCAAAGCAGCGCCGCAGCCATGGGCAACCGAGGCGCGCCCGGGGGTACCGGCGGTGCCAGCGGCGCCAACAAGACCGGAAGCTGAGTCAGGGCCGGGTGGCGCGGCTTACCGGGTGGAGTAGCCCGTCACGCGCCACTTGCCATCGGCCTCGCGCACGGTGGTCACCACTTCCTGCAGTTCCTTGTTGGCGAACTTGCTGGCGAAGATGACGCTGACGTATTCGCCTTCCGGCCGGCCCTCCAGCGTGGTCTTGTAGACCGAATCCGCCGGCGTGCGCTCGACGAAGTTGCCGAGCGCTTCGCGCACCTTGGGAATGCCGTCCATCCAGGTGGGCAGCGGCACCGAGCTGCGAAACACACTGCTCGATGTTTCCCAGGCCCGGCCCCAGTCGCGCCGGTCGAGCAGCACCAGCCATCCCGCCGCAGCCAGCTTGCCGGCGGCTTCCTTTTCGGCATTCGGGCCAGGCGTCGGGGCAGCAGCGGCAGCCAATGCAGGGCTCGCCTTCGACGGGGCCGCCGCCTTGCTGTCGCGCGGAGGCTTCAGCTGCGCGCCGGCCGTGGCCGCGAACAGCGCGGCTGCGAGTGCTACCAGCCCATGGGTTCGAAATTTCATTCTGGCTTTTTCCTGAAGGCAAAGGGATTGCGAGCAGTCTAGCGCCACCGAGTTCCGCGACCGGGGCCGCTAGAGCCTTTTACGTACTTTTTACGTCAGCAGCTGGCGCATCAGGCGCGCATTGACCTGGCCCTGGTCCTGGTTGTTGGTGTTGAAGACGATGTGCAACTGGTCCACCTGTGCGGCCACCTTCACGATACCGGGGCGCAGGCTCTCCAGTTCCGAGCTCGAATACCAATAGTCGAAGCGGCTCGACGAGGCCGGGCTCTTGCTGTTCCAGGTGTCGTGGTTGCGGCCATGCAGGCGCAGCAGCGCGAGCCGCGGGTGCGTGGCTTCCCAGACCAGCGGAACGCTGTTGGCGAAGCCCTGCGGGCCATCGACCACGGTGTGCACCACGCCCATCTCGCGCTCGAAATCGATCGTCTTGCCGGCGTTGGCGCCGTCGAACCAGCTCTGGTTGCGAAACTCCACCGACAGCATGAAGCCCTCCATCCGCTCGACGCATTCGCGCACATGCGCCAGCCCCTCGCGATTGCGCAGCAGCCACGGCGCGAACTGAAAATGAACGGCCCCCAGCTTGCCCGCCTGGCGCAGCGGCTCCAGCGCCTCGCTGAAGCGCCGCCAGAGTTCATCGCGGATCTCCAGCGGCACGTTCTTGTAGTAAAGCACCTTGGGCGCATCGGCGCCCAGCGCCTGCTGCAGATCCTGGTGCAGCACGGCCGGCGAGGTCTGGTGAGCGGTGAAAAGCCGAAACGCCTTGACGTTGAAGACGAAGTCTTCCGGCGTGCGCTGTGCCCACAGCTGTGCATTGCCCGGGGTCGGCATGCCGTAGTAGCTGGAGTCGACTTCGACCATGGGAAACTGGCTGGCGTAATAGCGCAGCCGCGCTTCCGCGCTCTTCGCCTCCGGCGGATAGAAACGGCCGCAGTCGATCAGCGTCTTGTCGGTCCAGGAAGCCGACCCTATGAGAATGTTGTTCACTGTATTAATATACAGCCTCCTCACTAGCCATGCAGTACCCCCAAGCCACATCCACCCCATCGCACGCCCATCCTCCGGCCGATCCCCTGAGCGAGCTGAACGAGGCCCAGCGCCAGGCGGCGACGCACGGCACCGCCGACGGTGCGGGCGACACGCGTCCGCTGCTGGTCATCGCCGGCGCCGGCTCGGGCAAGACCAACACGCTGGCCCATCGCGTGGCCAATCTCATCCGGCACGGCGCCGACCCGCAGCGCATGATGCTGCTGACCTTCAGCCGGCGCGCCGCCCAGGAAATGGAGCGCCGCGTCGGCGGCGTGCTGCAGAAGGCGCTCGGGTTGCCGGCCACGCAGGCCGTGCCCGGCCTGCCCTGGAGCGGCACCTTCCATAGCGTCGGCGCCCGCCTGCTGCGCGAATACGCAGGCCGCATCGGGCTGGAAGAATCGTTCACCATTCACGACCGTGGCGACGCCGAAGACCTGATGGGCATGGTCCGCCACGAGATCGGCCTCGCCGAAACGCAGAACCGGTTTCCCCTCAAGGGCACCTGCCTGGGCATCTACTCGCGGGTGATCAACACCTGCGATCCGTTGGGCGACGTGCTGCAGGCCAGCTATCCCTGGTGCAGCCAGTGGGAGGCCGAGCTGAAGAAGCTGTTCGGCGCCTACGTGGAAGCCAAGCAGCAGCAGAACGTGCTGGACTATGACGACCTGCTGCTGTTCTGGGCCGACATGATGGCCGAGCCGGTGCTGGCGCAGGAAGTGGCGGCGCGTTTCGACCACGTGCTGGTGGACGAGTACCAGGACACCAACCGGCTGCAATCCGCGATCATCCTGGCGACCAAGCCGACCGGGCAGGGCGTGACGGTGGTAGGCGACGACGCGCAGAGCATCTATTCGTTCCGCGGGGCCACCGTGCGCAACATCCTCGATTTCCCGCACCAGTTCACGCAGCCGGCGCGCATCGTGACGCTGGAGCGCAACTACCGCAGCACCCAGCCGGTGCTGGATGCCAGCAACGCCGTGATCGGGCAGGCCCGCGAGCGCCATGCCAAGAACCTGTGGACCGACAAGGCTTCGAGCCAGCGTGCCCAGTTGCTGCTGGTGCCCGACGAAGCCGGGCAGGCGAGGTGGGTGGCCGACCAGGTGCTGCGCCAGCGCGAGGCCGGCACGCCGCTCAAGAGCCAGGCCGTGCTTTTTCGCACCAGCACCCACAGCGCCGCGCTCGAACTGGAGCTTGCCCGCCGCAACATCCCGTTCGTGAAATTCGGCGGCCTGAAATTCCTGGAGGCGGCGCACGTCAAGGATTTGCTGGCGGTGCTGCGCTTCGCCCAGAATCCGCGCGGCCGCCTGGCCGGGTTCCGCGTCACCCAGCTCATCCCGGGCATCGGGCAGGCCACCGCCACGCGCCTGCTCGATGCCATGGCGGAGGCGCCCGATCCCTCCGTGGCCATGCAGCAGTTCGCGCCGCCGGCGCAGGCGCTGCAGGAGTGGTCGGCGTTCGTGCAGCTTTATGCGCAGCTGCGCGATGCGGCCGTGGCTTGGCCCGCCGACCTGGAGCTGGCCAAGACCTGGTACCTGCCGCACCTCGATCGCATCCACGACGACGCGCAGGTGCGCAAACTCGATGTCGACCAGCTGGTGCGGCTGGGCGCCGGCTATGCCAGCCGCGAGCGGTTCCTGACTGAGCTGACGCTCGATCCGCCGCAGTCAACCAGTGATGAATCGGGCGTGCCGCATCTCGACGAAGACTATCTGGTCTTGTCCACCATCCACAGCGCGAAGGGCCAGGAGTGGAAGGCCGTGCACGTCCTGAATGTGGTGGACGGCTGCATTCCTAGCGACATGGCCACCGGCAGCACCGACGAACTCGAGGAGGAGCGGCGGCTCTTGTACGTGGCCATGACCCGGGCCAAGGAGCACCTGCACCTGATCGTGCCGCACCGTTTCTACGTCACCCAGCAGGGCAGCGGTGGCGACAGGCACATGTACGCGGGGCGCACGCGCTTCATCACCGAAGCGATGGCGGAGAAGTTCGAGCGCATCACGTGGCCCGAGGCCACGGCGCTGACAGCGACAGCGCACCCGCAGGCGCCGCTGATGCAGGTGCGGGCGCGCGCCAGGGCGGCCTGGCGGTAGGGGCTGTGCATTTACTCCCTCTCCCTCTGGGAGAGGGCGGGGGTGAGGGTTTCAAACCCGCCGCGACTGCCGGTCGATTTGCTCGCGGCGGCTGCGCAGGGAGCCGCTGCCGCTGTGGAAGCGTAAGTCCGGCGCCACCGCACCCACCGGCTGCGCGGCACCGCTGGCCAGCATCCGGGCGATGGTGGCCTTCACCGTCGCGCCGTCGTCATCGAAGGCGCCGTGCTCGGTGGAGCGAGACGCCGTCATCGCGCCTTCGGGGTGGCTGTTGGGCGAAAACACCAGGTCGGCCAGGCCGCCTGTGAAGAGGTCGATCAGCTCCGGGTCGGCGGCCAGGCATTTTTCCAGGCCCAGGATGGATGTGCCGGCGCCGAAGGCGCTGTCCTCGAAGGCCCGCGACACCAGGTACAGCAGCGACTTGTTGTAGATCTTCGCCACGTTGTCGTCCTGCTCGGTCTTGTCATCCAGCGCGAACAAGGCCAGCCGGCCGATCGCGCGGCTCCTGACCGCGGGCAGGTAGGCATCCTTGAAAAGCTGCGTGGTGCACGCCGGCGCCCACAGCGTGCAGGTGTCCAGCCCGATGCCGTAGCCGCGCTGCCCCTTCAGGTACCCTGACTCGATGGTGCCCGCCGGCGCCGTGAGCATCCGAACGATCGGCGCGTGAAAGATCGATCCTGCGCTGTGCCCCACCACATGCAGCTTGAAGGGCACGCGGCGATGCAGCGCCGCCAGGTGGTCCAGCGCCGTCACCGCGCCGCCGCCGGTCAGGCTGGCGCCCAGCGCGTTTTCCTTCATCTCGTCCCACGAGGCCTTGCCGGTGAGTGCGCGCGCGACGATCTCCAGCGTGTCGTCCAGCCGATCGAGCAGGAAATCCTTGGCGGCCGTCAGCGCGCCTTCGGGCCGGCGCCGGCGCATGGCGTCCTGCAGGATGCTGCTGACGGTGGACCAGTAGTCGCTTTTCCAGATGAAGCCGATGGGATAGATGTGCGCGTCGAGCATGGCGCTGCGGTATTCGGCCAGCCGCTGGATGGCGCTGCGCTCGTCCACCAGGCCGCCGTGCGCGTAGAGCAGCACGTGTTTCTCGGGCCAACCCTCCATGGCCCGCGGCAGGTCGCTCTCGAACATCTGTCGCAGCTCGCCCGCCGAGGTGCCGTAGTCGCCGCCGGGCCGCAGTGCGCCTTCGTTGCCCAGGCTGACGATGTGCGGCCGCAGGTCGCTGTACGAATAGGCCGCCGAGCGGCCGGCCGTCACCGAATGGGCGATGGCCGCCGAATCGTTCTGCCGCAGCGTCACCGGCGCGCCCAGCCGCGCCACCCACACATCGGAGCCGTTGACCAGCCAGTCGTCGTACGAAATCCGGGCAAAGCCGCGCAGGCCCCAATCGGCGCCCCAGGAGTTCTGGATCCAGAAGCCCTCGCTGTCGTAGGCGACGATGGCAAAGGCGTGGCCGCCGGACAGCGGCGCCGGGTAAGGAATGGCGCCCTTGCGATCGACGTGGCTCCAGCCCTGGTGCACGGTGGCCGACGCAAACAGCACGCCGACTTCGGCCAGGGCGCTGTGCATCGCCACCAGGTCCTTGTGGTTGACGCGCAGGTACGCGCCCAGGGGCCGGCGCATGGCATCCGTGGTGCGCGCGTGGGTCAGGCCCGAAGCGTCCTGCGGCACCACCGGATGAGGCCAGGCGTCGTGCTGGCAGACGCCGTGCTTCTGCCACCCCTTCATTGCGCCGCGCGCGCTGGAACCGCTGTAGCTCTCGCCCGGCCATTCGTCGTAGCGGCGCGCCATCTCGTACAGCATTCGGGCGCTGACCGGCGCCCGATCGGGAACGACCCTGCGCCTGGCCAGCAGGTAGTTGGCCACGGTGGCCAGGCCGAAGCCGGTGCAAGCGCCTTCCTCACCCTGGTCCAGCACGGGCACGCGGTGGCGGCGGTAGGCGGCCAGCGGCACATGTGTGGGCACTTCGATCAGCGTGGCTTCGAACATCCGATCGCGAAAATCGAGGGTGTCGCGGCGCACGTTGAGCTTGCGCTGAACCGGCTTGGCGCCGCTGCGGGTAGCGAGAGTGGCCGTCATGGGTGAGCCTTTCCGCCGTTCAGGCAAGCTGGAACCGGAGCCCGCCCGCGACGGACCGGATGCTGGTGATCTGCAGGCCCGAGGCGCTGCCATCCCACCACCGGCTCGACGGCCGGGCGTGATCCTGGAACACGGGCTGGAGCGTGGGGCTGAACAGGTCGGATGCATCGCCGTCGTTGACTCCCACCAGATCGTCGCGGCCATCGGCCTGGACCAGCGTGCACTCGTAGTGGCGATGTCCCGGGTCTGCGGACTGCGGCGCGGTGTTGCTTCCGAGTTCGTCGACATGCCAGACCGCCAGACCCTCGCCGGGCAACGCGGCATCGCGGCCGGCGCGCTGTCGGTACTCGATGAGGAAGTACTCGGTGGCGCTCTTTTGCAGCATGAAGCAGCGGTTGCCTTCGGCAGTCGCGGTATAGGCGCCGCCTGGAACGACGATCTCCGGCAGCGACCAGCCCGCCTTGTATTTGAGGTACGCGCCGAGCTGCGGCGGATTGGTGGCGTCGGCCACGGCGCCGAAGCTCATCAGACAGTAGCTGCCGCAGCCGGCCCGCACTTCGTCCAGCTGGTAGAGATCCGGAAAGTCGCACAGCATGTGGCCGTTCTCGTGGCAGTAGACGCCCAGCGACAAGGCATCGCCCATGGCCGACACCTGGTAATCCGCGATCGTGCGCCCCGCGCCGGCCGGGAGGCCTTCGGCGAGGGTGGAGGCATGAGGCCACAGGCCTTGAGCGAAGGTGTTGACCACGGGCCCGGCGTACAGCAGGTTGACTGCGCGCACGTGGCCGCCGCTGTCAGCGGTGAGTCGCCCCAGATCGAAACCCAGCGAGAGATGGTGCTCGATGGCTTCGCGGACCAGCTCGCCGGACCGCTGGCCCGAAGGCACGGCTTCGTCGGTGTAGTGGCCACGCGGGTGGCGCGCCGTGTAGCCGGGCGCCACGAGGGTGCGATAGCGCAGTTGGCCGGCCGAATTGTCGAGGTAGTAGTCGAACACCGAGCCGTTGTTGCCGAAACCGCTGTAGCCCGGCCAGTTGCAGTACGCATCGATCTCGCTTGGCGCGATGCTCGCCGGCACATCGGGAAAACCCACCGGCAGGCATAGTCCCAGGCAATCGCCCCGCGTCGGCAGGGGCGGCGGGGCACCCGCGAGGCCAGGATGGGTTTCGAGCTGACGCTTGGCCGCGCGGGCTTGGTCGATGCGTTGCTGCCAGCGCGGCCTGGGCAGGTGCGTGTGCGCCGCGGCCCCGTGCATGGGGGGAAGTGTCATGGCTGTCGCTCTCCCTGGCTCTCGGATGCGGATTATGAGAGCGGCAGGCGCAGCTCGGCAATAGGGCCGAAGCCTCCCGGCGAGCCGCCCAGGGAAACATTTGCCAACACAGCCACCACAGCACGGCTTTAAATTGGTTCAATCGAAGGGGCGCCCATCCCGCCGCACCGGCGACGCACACCACCAAACAACAAGGGAGACATCATGCGCAGCAGTCTTGGTATCCGGGTCATCAGCCTCATGTTCGTGGTGCTGGTTGCCCTGGCCGGCGCCGGCTGCGTCAGCCTGCCGCGGTTGGGCATGGGGGCAGCGCCTCAGCCCGCACCGAAGGCGGTGATCGCGCCGACCCGACTGAGCGCCTCGGAGCGCGCCTTCGCCATCAAGGCGGTGACCCAGGGCATGTATGAAGTCGAGGTGTCCCAGCTGGCGGCCGAACGCGCGCTGCATTCCGGCGTGCGCTCCTATGCAATGGCCATGGCGAGCCAGCACAAGCAGGTCAACGATGAACTGGTTTCGCTGCTGAGCGTGAAGGGCGTGGCGCCGCCCAAGGGCCTCGCCGCCGACACGCGGGCGAAGCTGCACCGGTTGGCCAGCCTGCCGGCCAGCACCGCCTTCGATCACGGGTACGTGCGGGTGGTGGGGATCGAGGACCACCAGGCCAAGATCGCCTTGTTCGAACGGGCGAAGACCAGCACCCGCGACCGCGACCTGCTGGCGTGGATCGACCGCACGCTGGTGATGCTGCGCGGACACCTGGCCGCGGCGCAGAACCTGGCCGGCGCCCTGGCAGGATGAATCGAGCCGCACAAGGCTTGTCCTACAGTGACGCGCAAACACAGCCGACAGAAAGTCATGAAGCACCTCCTAGAGTCAACCAGTGGCCGGCGCACCCCGTGCGGGCCGCGATGAACTATCCAAGGAGATATCTATGGCATCGCGAAACTCCAAATCTTCCGCAGGCAGCAGCGGCCGTTCGGAAGGCGCCAGCAAGGGCGCCCGGGCCAGCAACCAGAACAGCGAAGCCCAGAGCGAGCGGGCGCGCGGCAACAGCAATGCCAGCAGCAGCAAGCGCAGCAGCCAGGGCGGCGAGAAGAAATCCAGCGGCAGCAAGAGCAGCAAGTAGGCAGCTGGCGGCATTCGCCCCCGAGCCTGGCCGGCAGAAGCGGCCAGGCTTTTTTGTGCCCGCCCCATCGCGCGCGACCATCACGCACAATGATGAGTGCTGCCGCCGCGGCCAGTCGCTGGCCGCAGGAACCGAGGAAACATCACCCGCCATGAGATTGCAGAGCTGTTCCAATTTCCGCTGCCTGGATCTGCCCGGCGCCAGGCTGTACCGCGCCGACCACCTGGGAGCGCTCAGCAGCGGCGACGCGGCCGCGATCCAGGGGCTGGGCATCCGGCGCATCCTCGACCTGCGCGGGGCCACCGAGCGCATGGCGGCGCCTTGTGTTCTCGAGTCGGCCACGGTGCATTCCCTGCCCATCGAGCCGACGATCGTGCAGGTGCTGGCCGGCCTGGTCGCCGCCGGCCATCCGCTGACCGCGGCCGAAGTGTCGGCGCACATGCAGGACACCTACCGCGGCTTCGTGCGACACAACACGCACCGATTTGCCGAGCTGTTCACGCACCTGCTGGAGTCGAACGAGCCGACGGTGTTCCATTGCACCGCCGGCAAGGACCGCACGGGTTTTGCGGCAGCCCTGATCCTGCGCAGCCTGGGCGCGTCGCCCCAGGACGTGATGCGCGACTACCTGTTGACGAACGAGCGCCTGCGGATGCCCGACGTCTCGCGGTGGGGGCTCGCGCCCGAAGCGGCCGCGGTGCTGTGGCGAGTGCAGCCGGAGTTCCTGAAGGCCGCATTCGCGGCCATCGACGAGGACTATGGCGGACTGGAACGCTATCTCCGCGAGGGGCTGGGCCTGGGCGACACACAGCGGGAAAGGCTCAGACAGCTTTATCTCGGCCCCGCAAGGCGCTGAGCCCGCCGCAACACCGGGCTACTGCCGCAATAAACAGACATGCTGATCGCCGCCGCCATCCTGCTGACCTTGCTGGCCGGGCTGCTCCTGGTCAACTTCACTGGCCCGGAGCGCAAGGTCGAAACCGACATATCGCACCTGTACACGGTGGACGAGCCGCAGTTCCTGCGCTCGATGGGATTGCTGATGGGCCCTTCGATCACGCAGGGCAATCAGGCACTGGAGCTGATCAATGGCGACCAGATTTTCCCGGCGATGCTGGAGTCGATCCGGTCGGCCCGCAAGACCGTGCTGTTCGAGATCTTCATCTACTGGTCCGGCGATATCGGCAACCGCTTGGCCGAGGCCATGGCCGAGCGCGCCCGCAGCGGGGTCCAGGTCCATGTGCTGCTCGACTGGGTGGGCAGCGCCGAGGTCGACGACGCCATCGTCCAGAGGATGAAGGACGCCGGTGTGGAAGTGCGCAAGTACCACCCGCTGCGCTGGTACAACCTGGGCCGCATGAACAACCGCACCCACCGCAAGCTGCTGATCGTCGACGGCAAGGTCGGCTACACGGGCGGCGTGGGGATTGCACCGCAATGGACCGGCAATGCCCAGGACCCGGATCATTGGCGCGATTCGCATTTCAGGGTGGAAGGGCCGGTGGTGGCTCAGATGCAGAGCGTCATGCTCGACAACTGGACCAAAACCACCGGCAAGGTGCTGCATGGCGAGGGGTATTTTCCACCGATCGAGCCGGTGGGCGGGCAGGCCGCGCAGATGTTCGCCAGCTCGCCCAATGGCGGCAGCGAAAGCATGCAGATGATGTACCTGCTGGCGATCACCGCGGCCACCCGCAGCATCGATCTGTGCAGCGCGTATTTCGTGCCGGATGCGATCACCCGCCGGGCCCTGGTGACGGCCATGAAGCGAGGCGTGCGGCTGCGCATCATCTTGCCGGGCAAGCACACCGACGAGCGGGTCGTGCGCCGCGCATCGCGCGGCCTGTGGGGAGAACTGCTCGAGGCCGGCGCGCAGATCCACGAGTACCAGCCGACGATGTTCCATTGCAAGATGATGGTGGTGGACGGCCTCATGACGTCGGTCGGTTCGACCAATTTCGACGTTCGATCCTTCCGGCTGAACGACGAGGCCAACCTCAACATCTACGATGCCGGGTTTGCCGTGCGCATGACGCGGGTATTCGAGGACGACCTCGCGCGGTCCCGCCGCATCACGCTGCAGGAATGGCAGTCTCGCCCGGTGGGCGAGAAGTGCCGCGAACGGGTGGCGGCGGCCTTCGGTTCACTGCTGTAGTTGTCCCGCCCGGCGCGGCGCGAGGTTCCTACGCGGTCCGCCGCCGGACTCCTACAGCGATGAGGTCGCCCATCGCGCATTCTTCAGTCAACGACCACGGTGGGAAAGGCAAGCAGTCATGGCCAACCAGGCAGATTCGAGGGACGGCATTCCGCGCAAGGACGGCGACCGGCCCAGCCCCGATGTCGGGGGCAACGAAAAGCGCCCGACGCTCACGCTGCCCAAGGGCGAAGAAAAAGGCTCCGCACGCACCAACGATCCCGGCAGCCCCGAAGACCGGGGCCCGGGCCCTGGCAAGATCGGCCTGACCAGCGACAAGCAGCCGGACCTGGTGGCGCCCAGCGGCGTCAACCAGCGCGATCATGGCGTTGCCGACGACAAGCCCATGGGCGGCGGCTCGGTCAACCTCGACGACGACGACATGGTTCGCCCGCGCGGCAAGGTGACGGGCAAAGGCGGCACGCAGGGCGCCGAGGGCGGTGACAGCGCACCCCTGGGACCACCGGGCGCGGGCCTGTCGGACCGCAACGGCCCCAGCGATCCCGACAGCAAAGAGCAGCAGTGATCATGAAACGGGAGGGCAACATGGTCTACGCCTTGCTCTCCCTGGGACTCCTTGCCGCCGCTGGCGTCGCCTATACCGCGGCCATCGGCTATCTCTGGCTGCGCCAGGAGCGCCTGCTGTTCGAGCCGACGCGCCTGCCGCCGGACCAGCCGCTGGTGGACGATCCCGACGTGCACGAGGTCTGGATCGATGTTCCTGGCGCCCGCCTGTCGGCGGCGCAGCTGCGCCTGCCCGCCCCGCGCGGCGTGGTGTTCTTCCTGCATGGAAACTCGGGCAACCTCCAGGATTGCCTGGTTGACCTGGATGCCTTTCGGCAGGTGAACTTCGACGTGGTCATGTTCGACTATCGCGGCTATGGCAAGAGCGACGGCTGCATCGCCAGCGAAGAGCAACTGCGCGCCGATGTGCGCACGGTCTGGGCCGCCTTCGCCGCGCAGTACGAGGGCAAGCGAGTCGTCATCGCCGGCCAGTCGCTCGGGACAGCGCTGGCCGCCGGCCTCGCGGCCGAGCTGTGCGAGGCCGGCCGCATCCCCGATCTGACGCTGCTGGTATCAGCCTACAGCAGCATGCGCGCACTGGCCGACGAACTCTACCCCTGGGTGCCGCGGCAGGTGCTGCGCTATCCGCTGCACACCGCCGAACATGCGGCGCGCCTGAGCGGTCCGCTAATGCTGGTCCACGGCGACAAGGACCAACTGATCGGCATCCACCATAGCCACGCTTTGCGCACGGCCGCGCCGGCGGCCCAATTCCTGTGCGTGGAGGGGGCGGGGCACAACGACGTGCACAAGTTCCCGAGTTATCGCGAAGCGCTGGCCGGCGCGCTCGGCTGCCTCTAGTTCTACGGGCAGCTACGGGCCGCGGCAGCTCGGGCCGGCCGAATCTGGAAGCGCCCGCCGGGCCTCGGCGCGGCTCCACTTAAACTCGGCTGATGTCTCTATTTCTGGTGATCGCGCTGCCGTTCCTGGCGAGTGCCCTTGCTGCGGTGCTGCCGACCAATGCGCGCAACGCCGAGTCGTCGCTCGCGGCCGCGGTGGCGCTCGCGGGCCTCGTGAGCATGGCAATGCTCTTTCCCGAGATTCAGGCCAGCGGCGTGGTGCGCGAGGAGATCGCCTGGCTGCCCGAGATGGGGCTGAATCTGGTCGCCCGGGTCGATGGTTTTGCCTGGATGTTCGCCATGCTGGTCTTCGGCATCGGGCTGCTGGTGGTGCTCTACTCGCGCTACTACATGTCGCCGGCCGACCCGATGTCGCGCTTCTATTCGGCCTTTCTGGCCTTCATGGGCGCGATGGCGGGCATCGTCCTCTCGGGCAACCTGGTGCAGATGGTTTTTTTCTGGGAACTCACCAGCCTGTTTTCCTTTGTGCTGATCGGGTATTGGCACCATCGCACCGACGCCCGCCGCGGCGCCCGCATGGCTCTCACGGTGACCGGCGTCGGCGGCCTGTGCCTGCTGGCAGGCGTGCTGCTGCTGGGCCGCATCGTCGGCAGCTACGACCTCGACGACGTGCTGGCTGCGGGTGAAACGGTCCGCGGGCACGCCCTGTATCCGGCCACGCTGGTGCTGATCCTGCTGGGCGCGCTGACCAAGAGCGCGCAGTTTCCTTTCCACTTCTGGCTGCCCCACGCCATGGCGGCGCCGACGCCGGTGTCGGCGTACCTGCACTCGGCCACCATGGTGAAGGCCGGTGTGTTCCTGATGGCGCGGCTCTGGCCGGTGCTGGCCGGCACCGAGGCCTGGTTCTGGATCGTCGGCGGCGCCGGGCTGTGCACCTTGCTGCTGGGCGCCTATGCGGCCATGTTCCAGCATGACCTGAAGGGCGTGCTGGCCTACTCCACCATCAGCCACCTTGGGCTGATCACGCTGCTGCTCGGCCTGAACAGCCAGGTGGCCGCCGTCGCGGCCGTGTTCCACATGATGAACCATGCCACCTTCAAGGCCTCGCTGTTCATGGCGGCCGGCATCATCGATCATGAAACCGGTACACGCGACATCCGGCGGCTCGACGGCTTGTTCAAGAAGATGCCGATCACCGGCACCCTGGCGATGGTGGCCAGCGCCGCCATGGCCGGCGTGCCGCTGCTCAATGGTTTTCTGTCCAAGGAGATGTTCTTCGCCGAGACGGTGTACATCAGCTCCCTCCCGTGGGTCGAGGCGGGGCTGCCGCTCGCCGCCACCGCCGCCGGGGTGTTCGCGGTGGTCTATTCGCTGCGATTCAGCTTCGACATCTTCTTCGGGCCGCTCTCCACGGACCTGCCTCGCCAGCCGCACGAGCCGCCCCGCTGGATGCGCGTGCCGATCGAGCTGCTGGTGCTGGGCTGCCTGGTGGTCGGCATCGCGCCGCAATGGGCCATCGGGCGGGTGCTGGCGCTGGCCGCAGCGCCGGTGGTCGGCGGGGCCCTGCCCGAGTACAGCCTGGCGGTGTGGCACGGCTTCAATGCGCCGCTGATGATGAGCCTCGTGGCCATGGCCGGGGGCGTCGCTTTGTACCTCGTGCTGCGCCGGCAGCTCGAGCTCGGCCGTATCAGCCACGCACCCTTGATCCACCGATTCGACGGACGCCGCTTGTTCGAGCGCGTCATGGTCGGCTCGAGCCTGGGCTCGCGCTGGCTGGTGCGGCTGTTCTCCACCCGCCGGCTGCAGCCCCAGTTGTTCCTGCTGGTGGTGGCGGCCGTGCTGGCGGGCATTCTCGCGCTGCGCATCGATGGCCTGTCCTGGGGCGATCGGCCCCGCGTGCCCGCCACGCCCACGTTCGCGCTGCTCTGGTTGATCGGCGGCGGCTGCGCGCTGGGCGCCGCGGTTCAAGCCAAGTATCACCGCCTGGCCGCGTTGATCCTGATGTCCGTGGCGGGGCTGGTCACCTGCCTCACGTTCGTCTGGTTCTCCGCACCCGACCTCGCGCTGACCCAACTGGCGGTGGAGGTGGTCACCACGGTGCTGTTCCTGCTGGGCCTGCGCTGGCTGCCCAAGCGCCTGGTGCAATACCGCGACCAGACGCCGGTTGCGCGTTTTCGCCGCATACGGGACGGCGTGCTCGCCGTGGTCGCGGGCGGCGGGCTGGCGACGCTTTCGTTTGCCATGCTGACGCGGCCCGCCCCGCAGAGCATCTCGCCGTTTTTCATCGACAAGGCCCTGACCGAAGGCGGCGGCAGCAACATCGTCAATGTCATGCTGGTCGATTTCCGGGGCTTCGACACCATGGGCGAGATCACGGTGCTGGGCGCGGTGGGCCTGGCCATCTATGCCTTGCTGCGGCGGTTCCGGCCGCCGGCGGAGAGCGTCGCCGCCCCGGCGCAGCAGCGCGCGGTGCCGCCCGAGCGGCCCACCGACCTGATTCACCCGCGCACTGTGTCCGATACGGCCACCGGTTACCTGCTCGTGCCTGCCGTGTTGGTGCGGCTGGTGCTGCCCGTGTCCTGGGTCATCGCAGTGCATCTGTTCATGCGCGGCCACAACGAGCCCGGCGGCGGCTTCGTCGCCGGACTGGTGGTCTCGATTGCCTTCATCACCCAGTACATGGTGGCCGGCACCACCTGGGTCGAAGCGCGCATCAAGCTGTACCCGGCGCGCTGGATCGCCATGGGGCTGCTGTTCGCCCTGGTCACCGGCCTCGGGTCGCTGGTGTTCGGCTATCCGTTCCTGACCAGCCACACGGCTCATTTCACGCTGCCGGTGCTGGGCGAGATCCACGTGGCCAGCGCGCTTTTCTTCGACATCGGGGTGTTCGCCGCCGTGGTCGGGGCGACGCTGCTGATTCTCACGGCGTTGGCCCACCAGTCGATTCGTGGCTTGCGCCGGACCGCCCACGACGAGCCGGAAACCACGGAGGCGCACTGATGGAACTCATCCTGTCTCTGGCGATCGGCGTGCTCGGCGGCTCAGGCATCTGGCTGCTGCTGCGCCCGCGCACCTTCCAGGTGTTGATGGGGCTGTCGCTGCTGTCCTATGCCGTCAACCTGTTCATCTTCGCAATGGGCAGCCTGTCCATCGACGAGGAGCCCATCGTGCGGCCCGGACTGCCGGCCGATCTGCAGCATTACACTGACCCGATGCCGCAGGCGTTGGTGCTGACGGCCATCGTCATCGGCTTCGCCACCACGGCGCTGTTCCTGGTGGTGCTGCTGGCGTCGCGCGGGCTGAGCGGCACCGACCACGTCGACGGCAAAGGGCATGAGGTATGAGGCCGTGGCTGGAGGCGGCGATGCCGCACCTGATCGTGGCGCCCATCCTGCTGCCCATGCTGGCGGCGGCGCTGATGCTGCTGATGGGGGAGCGCCGGCGCACCTGGAAGACCCTGGTCAACGTTGTGTCCAGCGCCTGCAGCCTCGCAGTGGCCGTGGCGCTGCTGGTCTGGGTGGACGGCAGCGGCGGGCCGGCGGCCATAGGCGTCTACCTGCCGGGCAACTGGCCGGTGCCGTTCGGCATCGTGCTCGTGGCCGACCGTCTGGCCGCCATGATGCTGGTGCTCAGTGCGACGGTGGTGCTGGCCTCGGTGCTGTTTTCGGTGGCGCGCTGGCACGGCGCCGGCGTGCATTTCCATCCCCTGATGCAGATCCAGCTGATGGGGCTGAGCGGCGCCTTCCTCACCGGCGATCTGTTCAACCTGTTCGTCTTCTTCGAGGTCTTGCTGGTGGCCTCGTACGGC
Organism: Ramlibacter sp.; assembly: GCA_036675435.1. Classification (GTDB taxonomy): domain Bacteria; phylum Pseudomonadota; class Gammaproteobacteria; order Burkholderiales; family Burkholderiaceae_C; genus Ramlibacter. The sequence continues at coordinate 17,866 of JAKFEZ010000220.1, forward strand.
TTGCTGCTGCATGGCTCGGGCCGCGCGCGGGTGAAGTCCGGCCTGCACTACATCGCCGTGAACCTGCTGGGCTCCAGCCTCTTCCTGATCGGTGTGGCGGTGCTGTACGGCGTGACCGGCACCCTGAACATGGCGGACATGGCGGGCAAGCTGGCGCAGATACCGTCGGGCGATCGCGGCCTGCTGCACGCGGGCGCCGCCATCCTGGGCCTGGCCTTTCTGACCAAGGCGGCCCAATGGCCGCTCAACTTCTGGCTGGTGCCGGCCTATACGGCGGCCAGTGCGCCGGTGGCGGCGCTGTTCGCCATCATGACCAAGGTGGGCGTCTATGCCGTGTTGCGCGTCTGGACCCTGTTCTTCGCTCCCAGCGCCAAGGTGACTTCGCTGTTCGGCGCCGACGCCTTGCTCTGGTGCGGCCTGGTGACGCTGGCTTTCGGCGCGCTGGGCGTCATGGCCTCGCAAAGCCTGGGCCGGCTGGCCGGCTACAGCCTGGTGGTGTCGTCCGGAACGCTGATAGCGGCGATCGCCTTCGGCCAGGCTCCGGTCACCGGTGCAGCCCTGTACTACCTGGCCACGTCGACCTTGGCCGTCTGCGCCCTGTACCTGCTGGTGGAACTGATCGAGCGGTCGCGCCAGATGACCGCCGACGCGCCGCTGACCGAGGCTGCGGACGAGGACGCGCCTTTCCTGGTCGGGCCATCCCAGACGATCGCGCTGCCGGAAGGCGTCAACCTGGATGAGATGGAAGAGGTGCTGATCGGACGGGCCATTCCCGCCGCCATGGCGTTTCTCGGCCTGAGTTTCCTCATGACGGCGCTGCTGGTGGCGGGGCTGCCGCCGATGGCCGGCTTCATGGCCAAGTTCGCGATCCTCACGGCCGTGCTCAACCCGGCCGGCTTCGGCTCGGCGGCCGCCGTCGGACCCGCCGGCTGGGCACTCCTGATCCTGTTGATCGCGTCCGGACTGGCCGCCACCATCGCGCTGGCCCGCATGGGTATCCGCTATTTCTGGTCGCCCCAGCAGCGGCCCTCGCCGCGCCTGCGCGTGATCGAGTCGATCCCGATCGCCGCATTGCTGCTGGCCTGCACCCTGCTGATGGTGGGCGCCGCGCCCGTGCTGCGCTACATGCAGGCAGCTGCCGCGGCGCTGCACCAGCCCGCGCCCTACATCAATGCGGTGATGTCGGCCAAGCCCGTGCCGTACGGCGTCTCGAGGACCGTGCCATGAGGCGCTGGCTACCCTCGCCCTTGCTGTCGGCGTCGCTGCTCGCGCTGTGGCTGCTGCTCAACCAGTCGATCAGCCCGGGCGACCTGCTGCTCGGCCTGGTGGTCGCCGTGGTCGTGCCCCTGCTCACTGCGCCGCTGCGGCCACAGCGCGTCCGCCTGAAGCGCCCCCGCGTCCTCGCTCGCCTCATCGTCATAGTGGGTTTCGACGTGATGGTGTCGGCGGCGCAGGTCGCGGCCGGCGTCCTGCGCTCCGGCTCGCGAGAGCCCCAGAGCGCCTTTGTATTGCTGCCGCTGGTCCTGCGCGACCCGCACGCGCTGGCCTCGCTGGCCATCATCACCGCGGTCGTGCCCGGCACGGTGTGGACCGAGTTGTCGGCCGACGGCAACACCTTGCTGCTGCACGTGTTCGAGGTGGGAGACGAAGACGCCTTCGTCGCGCGGTACAAGCAGCGCTACGAACGCCCGCTGATGGAGATCTTCGAATGAGTCCCTGGTTGTCGGCTGCCATTTTCATCACGCTGGGCTGCTACGCCCTCGCGATGGCGATCGGCCTGGTGCGCCTCATGCGGGGGCCATCGGCCCAGGACCGCATTCTCGCGATCGATTTCCTGTACCAGGTCGGCGTGCTGATCATCCTCGTGCTCGGAATCCGCTACACCAGCAACATGTATTTCGAGGCGGCGTTGCTGATGGCGCTGTTCGGCTTCGTGGGGACGGCTGCCATGGCCAAGTTCCTGCTGCGCGGCGAGGTGATCGAATGAACGGCGCACTGCCGGCCTGGGTGGAGGCGGTGGTGGGGCTGCTGCTGGTGGCCAGCGGGCTCCTGTCGCTGGGTGGCGCGATCGGCCTGCTGAGATTGAAGGATTTCTTCCAGCGGATGCACCCGCCGGCGCTGGCTTACACGCTGGGCGCCTGGTGCGTCACGCTGGCCTCCATCATCTACTTCTCGGCCGTCGAGTCGCGCCTGGCGCTGCACACCTGGCTGATCATCATCCTGCTGTGCGTCACCGTGCCCATTACCACGAGCCTGCTGGCCCGGGCTGCGCTGTTTCGGCAGCGCCAGGCCGCCGGCGACAAACCGCCGCCGCCCTGAGCCAGGGCCGCGGCACATCCTTTACAGCTGATAACAGCCGGGTTCGGGCGGACTGCCTAAGGTGCTGGTACGCCCATCCACTTCAAGGAGACCCACTGATGAATCCTGCAAGCAAGTCCCGCTCCGGCGGCCGCGAACCCTCGCGCAGCGCCAAGGAGGTCGACACCAAGAACAAGCAGACACCCGGCACCGACATGCAGCCCGAGGATGCCGGCACGCCCGAGAGCGGCAACACGGGACGCGGCAACGCGGCCGAAGGCGCCATGAAGCAGACGAGCAAGACGGATGCCGAACGAGGCACCAAGCGTTGAGTTGCCGGCCTTTGCCAATGCCGCTCGGGTCCATCAGCGACGCGGCCCGGCCGCTCGACCGTGCCCTCAGCGCACCGCCGCGCCTGCGCTTGTCCTACACCCAGCGACAGCAGGTGCCGACAAACGGCCGATGGTGCCTACCTAGAGTCCATTCAGGGCGTCGTTGCCGCCCCTAGCGACTTGCACTTGCACTTGCACTTGCGTATTTCCCACACACCCTCAAGGAGTTCCCTGATGAAGACGTCTCTGACTCAATGCGCCGCCGCTTGCGTGACTGTGCTGGCGGCCCTTTCGCTCGGCGCATGCGACCAGCGCGAAGGCGCCGGCACCGCGGGCTCGGCGGGTGGGACCGGCTCAACCGGTTCTTCCAGCACCACCAGCCCATCGAGCCCATCCAGCCCCTCCGGCAGTGCCATGGGCTCGGGTTCCGGCTCGACCAGCTCTGGCACCGCGGGGGCCGGTGGCAGCACCAGCGGCAGCGGCACTGCCAGTGGCGATAGCAGCAGCGGCACCAGCTCGATGGGCTCGAGCGGCACGGGCAGCAGCAGCGCCGGTTCCAGCGGCGGCATGACCGGTTCTACCAGCAGCACCAGCACATCCACCACCGCGACTCGCTGATGCCAACCCGCGCGAGCGGCAATCGCTCGCGTGTTGCTTGCCCCTCACCCTGGGCACGGTTACGCTAGCGCGTGCCGTTCGCCCCGCCGACTTCCACTCGTTGCTGCATCGCCGGCGCAGGCCCGGCCGGCATGATGCTGGCGTTGCTGCTGGCACGTGCCGGCGTCGAGGTCACGGTGCTGGAGAAGCACGCCGATTTCCTGCGCGATTTTCGAGGTGACACGGTCCATCCTTCCACGCTCGACGTCATGCACGAACTCGGCTTGCTCGAGACGTTTCTGGCGCGACCGCATGACAAGGCCGCAGACATCCGCCTCTCGATCGGCGACCGCCAGGCCGTGATCGCCGACTTTTCCCGGCTGCGCACCCGATGCGGCTTCATCGCCATGGTTCCCCAATGGGAGTTTCTCGATTTCCTGCGCGACGAGGCGGCGCTCTATCCGGGCTTTCAGCTGCTCATGGAAACCCAGGCGACAGGGTTGATCGAGCAGGGCGCAGCCATCGCGGGCGTGCGTGCACGCGGCCCGCACGGCGACATCGAAATCCGCGCGGACCTGGTGATCGGCGCCGACGGCCGGCGCTCGGCGGTGCGAGAAGCAGCGGGGCTTTCGGTGCGCAGCCTGGGCGCGCCCATCGACGTGCTGTGGATGCGCATCCTCAAGCGCCGCACGGACCCTTCGGGCAGCGGCGGGCGGATCGGCGCCGGGCGGTTCATGGCGATGATCGACCGCGGCACCTACTGGCAGTGCGCCTACGTCATCCACAAGGGCGGCAACGAGGCCATTCGCCAGCGTGGGATCGAGGCCTTCCGCGCCGACCTGGTGGCGCTGGCGCCGTTGTTTGCCGATCGCATCGACGGCCAGATCGCGAGCTGGGACGACGTGAAGCTGCTGAGCGTGAGCGTCGATCGGCTGGATTGCTGGTGGCGGCCGGGCCTGCTGTGCATCGGCGACGCGGCGCATGCGATGTCGCCGATCGGCGGCGTCGGCATCAACCTGGCGGTCCAGGATGCCGTGGCGGCGGCCAACATCCTGGCCCGGCCGCTGGCCGACCGGCAGCCGTCTGCCGCGATCACGCCCTTGCTCGCCCGAGTGCAGCGCCGGCGCCTGTGGCCCACCCGCATCACGCAGGCCGCGCAGGTGGCGGCGCAGAACCGAATCATCAATCCCCTGCTGGATAGCACGCGGCCGCCCGAAATGCCCTGGGTGCTCAGGCTGCTGAATCGCTGGCCTGCGCTGCGGTCATTGCCGGGCTATGCCATCGGTGTCGGTGTGCGGCCGGAGCATGTGCGCTCGCCCGAGCTCGCACGGCCGACGATGCCCTAGGGGCCGCTCAGGGGCCCTTGGCCACCGGGCGTTTCGGATCGCTGCACCACTCGCTCCAGCTGCCGGCATACAGCGTGCTCGGCCCGAGGCCTGCCAGTTGCATGGCGATCAGGTTGGGCACGGCGCTGACCCCGCTGCCGCAGTGATGCACCACGCTGGCCGGGTCGCGCCCGTCCAGCAGCTGGTCGAACTCGGCTCTCAACTCGGCTGCGGGGCGGAATTTTCCATCGGGGCCGATGTTCTGGTTGAAAGGACGGTTCAGCGCACCCGGAATGTGGCCGGCGACCGGGTCGAGCGGCTCGACCTCGCCGCGAAACCGCGGCGCCGCGCGCGCGTCGATGATGGTCTGCTCGCCCTGGCTCAGCCGGCCGTGGACATCGCGGGTGCTCGCCAGCTTCAGCAGCTCGGGGTGCAGCTTGAAGTTCGACTGGAAATGCGAGGGTTCGGCGCGCCCGGTCACTTCGCCGCCGGCCGCTTCCCAGGCCTGCAGGCCGCCGTCGAGAACGGCCACGGCGTCATGCCCGGCCCACTTGAGCATCCACCACAGGCGGCCGCAGTAGTTGGCGCCGTTGCGGTCGTACACCACTGCCTGCATGTCGTTGGTGAAGCCGACGCTCGACAGCCACATTGCAAACTTCTCGCGGCTGGGCAGCGGGTGCCGCCCGCCCGAAGCCGCATCGGGATGCGGACGGTGCTTGCCGTCGGGATCGATCACACCCTTGTCGCTCAGTGCAGTGTCCAGGTTGGCGTAAACCGCGCCCGGAATGTGTGCCTTGCGGTACTGCTCCTCGCCCGCCGCCGGGTTCATCAGGTCGAAGCTGCAGTCGAAGACCATCAACTTTGCGCCGCCGGTTTGCAGCGCCTTCAGTTCCTGGGCTGAGATCAAGGTGGTATGCATGGGGAAATTATGTGCTTTTTGGCGCTGACAGGAAGGGGCTCGCCCGCGCCTCAGTGTTCCTCGGCCGGCGCGTTCGGCGCGGCGCGCGCCCGCAGCACCGTGGCGGCGACGCCACTGGCGACGATCAGCGCCATCCCCGCCCAGCCGGACGGCGTGATGGGGTCGCCGAACAGGGTGACGCTGTAGATCGCGCCGAAGACGATGCCGAAATACTGCAGGCTCGCGACCACCAGCGTGGCGCCGCGCCCGTAGGCCCGCGTGATGCAGAGCTGGCCCAGCGCGGCCAGGACGCCCACGGGCAAAAGCCACAGCGCATGCTGCCAGTTCCACTGCGAGGCCACCCCGCCCACCAGCATGGCCGCTGCGCCGGCCACCGCCGAGCCCACCGCGAAATAGAACACCGTCCGGGTGTCGGGCTCGCCCAGCTTGCCCAGCGCCATCACCTGCATGTAGGCGAATGCCGCCGTCAGGCCCGATATCAACCCGATCAGCCCCGCGAACACCTCGTTCTGGTCGATGGTGGGGCGCAGCATCATGATCACGCCGCTGAATCCCGCCAGGATGGTGAGCACCAGCGGCCCCTGGCTGAACAGGCTGGCCGCGTTCGTGCCGGCGCCGCCCCTGCGCGGGTTCCACGCCAGCAAGGCGCCGCCCACCAGAAAGGCCGCGATCCAGACGCTGCTCATGTAGTTGAGGGTGATGGAGGTCGCCAGCGGCAGGTGGGCGATCGAGTAGAACCAGGCGCCCAGCGACAGCACGCCGACCAGGCTGCGCCAGGCGTGCATGCCGGGGTACTGCGTGGCCAGCGACACGCCTTGCTGGCGTGCCAGCAGCCACATGAACAGCATGCCCAGCAAGCCGCGGTAGAACACCAGCTCGGCGCTGTTGAACCATTCGGACGCGAACTTCACGCACACCGCCATGGAGGCGAAAAAGAACGATCCCAGGACCATCCACAGGGCTTGCATCAGTCGCTCAGGACGCGGGCCAGCCAGGGCCGGCGTGCGAGGTGGCCGGCCTCGAAAGTGGCGATGCGCTCGCGATGGGCCAGCGTCGCCGCGATCCAGTCGGCCTCCTGCGTCAGCAGCACATGCTCGCGCGGGGAGAGGGCGAAGCTGAACTGCGCGCCGCCGCAGGCCAGGCGGCCCGCCAGCACGTCGATGGCGAAATGAAGCACTTCATGACGGCTGCGCTCGAACAGGGATTCGATTTCGCCCGGCGCGAGCGAGATCGCCGCCACGCCATTGAGCGGGCAGTTCTGGCGGAAAATGTCGCCGAAGCTCGGCGCGACGATGGCCTTGAAGCCATGATCGCGCAGGGCCCAGACCGCGTGTTCGCGGCTCGAGCCGCAGCCGAAGTTCTCGCGTGCCATCAGCACCGTTGCGCCCGTCAGCTCGGGGCGGTTGAGCACGAAGCCGGGATTGGGGCGGCGCTGCGAGTGATCGCTGGTCAGGTCGCCCGGGTCCAGGTAGCGCCACAGGTCGAACAGCACGGGGCCGTAGCCGGTGCGCGCGGTGGAGCGGCCGTACTGCTTGGGAAAGATCGCGTCGGTGTCGACGTTGGCGCGGTCCAGCGGCACCACCGTGCCGCTGTGCTTGCCATCAACGAACGCCGGCATCAGCCCAGCGCAGAGCCGCCCCGAGCGGGCTGGACCCCCTCGGGGGCAGAGCAGCGGCACAGCCGCACACGTGGGGGCTCACAGCTACCAGCCCAGCGCAGGGCCGCCCCAAGCGGGCTGGGCCCCCTCGGGGGGCAGAGCAGCGGCGCAGCCGCAAACGTGGGGGCTCACAGCTTCTTTCTATACCACTCGTGGAAGTGCTGCATGCCGTCTTCCATAGGGCTCTGGTAGGGACCGACTTCGTTGTCGCCGCGCTTCATCAGCGCGCGGCGGCCGGCGTCCATGCGCTCGGCGATCTCGTCGTCCTCGACACAGGTTTCCATGTAGGCGGCCTGCTGCGCCTCGACGAACTCGCGCTCGAAGGCGGCGATTTCCTCGGGGTAGTAGAACTCCACCATGTTCATGGTCTTCTGCGGGCTCACAGGGTGCAGCGTGGACACGGTGAGCACATGGGGGTACCACTCCACCATGATGTGCGGATAGTAGGTGAGCCAGATCGCGCCGTACTTGGGCTGCTTGCCGTCGCGGTAGCGCAGCAGGGCGTCCTGCCAGCGCTCGTAGGCCGGGCTGCCCGCCTTGCCCAGACGGTTGGCCACACCCACGGTCTGCACCGAGTAGTTGTCCTTGAGTTCCCAGCGCAGGTCGTCGCAGCTGACCATGCTGCCCAGGCCGGGATGGAACGGGCCGACGTGGTAGTCCTCCAGGTAGACCTCGATGAAGGTCTTCCAGTTGTAGTTGCACTCGTGCATTTCCACGCGGTCGAGCACCATGCCGGTGAAGTCGAGGTCGGCGCGCGGGCCCAGGCCCGCCAGCTCGGCCTGCACGTCGCGCCCGCCTTTTTCGAACAGCAGACCGTTCCATTCCTGCAACGGGTAGTTGTTCAGGTCGAGGCAGGGGTCCTCGGCAAAATGCGGCGCGCCCAGCAGGGCGCCGGCCTTTGCGCCCTGACCTGCGCTGTAGGTCCAGCGATGCAGCGGGCAGACGATGTTGCCGCCCGAAGAGGAGGGCCCTTGCAGCGACCCGCGGCCGCGCAGAATCACCGCCTGGCGATGCCGGCAGACGTTGCTGATGAGCTCCACGCCCTGGGGCGTGCGCAGCAAGGCCCGGCCTTCGCCCTCCTGGGGCAGGGCGTGGTAGTCACCCGGGTTCGGCACGGACAGCTGGTGCCCCACGTAGCGGGACTGTTGGAACAATACGTCGAGTTCGCGTTGGAACAACGCATCATCGAAATAGCTTGTAACTGGTAGTTGGCTTGCGGCCTGCTGCAGTTGAAGACTTAAATCAGACATGGGTGACCTGACCTAGAGACTCCCCCTATTAAGGGGCAGGGAAGCGCTTGATCCGGAGATTGCGCGAGAAGGGGAAAGCGGAAAAGAAAAAACCGGGATGGGCCCGGATCGAGAAGGGTAATTGTACCCTCCAGGTGGCAGGCACGTCCGTGCCGCGGGTGATCGCGCAATCGGCACCGGTGGCGCCCCGTGCGAATTGCCGGGCAGGAGAGCCGCACCGCCTAGAATTCGGGGTTTGAAACCAGATGATCATGCCCAAGGCTCCCACCAACCCCCCGGCCAGCTATGAAGCTGCGCTGGAAGAGCTGGAGCAACTCGTCGGCCTGATCGAATCAGGCCAGTTGCCCCTCGAACAGCTGCTGGCGGGCTATCAGCGCGGCGCCGAGCTGCTGAACTACTGCCGCGAGAAACTGCAATCCGTCGAAAACCAGATCAAGGTGCTGGACGAGGGCGCCCTGAAGCCGTGGACGCAGGAGTGAGCGTTTCTTTCGACCTGGACGCCTGGAGCCGCGAGCGGCTCGCGCGCATCGAGCAGGCCCTGTCCGACTGGGTCGTGGCCGATGCCCCGGCCGGCCTGGGCGAAGCCATGCGTTATGCCGTGCTGGATGGCGGCAAGCGGCTGCGCCCGCTGCTGGTGCTGGCCGCCTGCGAAGCCGTGAACGGCAATGCCGCCGCCGCCCTGCGCGCGGCCTGCGCCGCCGAACTGATTCACGCGTATTCGCTGGTCCACGACGACATGCCGTGCATGGACAACGATGTGCTGCGGCGGGGCAAGCCGACGGTGCACGTGCAGTTCGGGCAGGCCCAGGCGCTGCTGGCCGGCGACGCGCTGCAGGCACTGGCTTTCGAGCTGCTCGCCCCCGACGACGCGGCCATTCCGGCTTCGGTGCAGGCGGCGTTGTGCCGCCTGCTGGCGCGCTCGGCCGGCCACTCGGGCATGGCCGGCGGGCAGGCCATCGACCTGGCCAGTGTCGGATGCTCGCTGACCGAAGGGCAGTTGCACGAGATGCATCGCCGCAAGACAGGCGCGCTGCTGCAGGCCAGCGTCATGATGGGCGCGGCCTGCGGCGAAGCTGGAGCGGCCGCGCAAGCGGCGCTCCAGGACTACGGCGCGGCCATCGGGCTGGCCTTTCAGGTGGTGGACGATATCCTCGACGTCACCGCCGACTCGGCCACGCTGGGCAAGACAGCCGGCAAGGACGCCGCCCAGGACAAGCCCACCTATGTATCGCTGCTGGGCCTGGAGCGCTCGCGCGCCTACGCCCGGGAGTTGCTGGACCAGGCCGTGCAGGCGCTCGCCGCCAGCGGCCTGGCGGATACACAGGCGTTACAGGCACTGGCGATGATGGTGGTGAACCGAGAGAATTGACGGGACAACGCACATGGCATCACTGCTCGACACCATCGACTACCCCGCGGACCTGCGCAAGCTGGCCCGCGGCCAACTGGGCACGCTGGCGGACGAATTGCGCGCGTTCCTGCTCGACAGCGTGTCCAAGACCGGCGGCCACCTCAGCTCCAACCTCGGCACGGTCGAACTGACGATTGCCCTGCACTACGTCTTCAACACGCCGCACGACCGGCTGGTCTGGGACGTGGGCCACCAGACCTATCCCCACAAGATTCTCACCGGCCGGCGCGAGCGCATGGGCAGCCTGCGCCAGCTGGGCGGGCTGTCGGGCTTCCCTCAGCGCAGCGAAAGCCCCTACGACAGCTTTGGCACCGCGCATTCGTCGACCAGCATTTCGGCGGCCCTGGGCATGGCCCTGGCTGCCCGGCAAAAGGGCGAGAACCGCCGGGCGGTGGCCATCATCGGCGACGGTGCCATGAGCGCCGGCATGGCCTTCGAGGCACTGAACAACGCCGGGGTCGCCGAGTGCGACCTGCTGGTGGTGCTGAACGACAACGACATGTCGATCAGCCCGCCGGTCGGCGCGCTGAACCGCTACCTCGCGCAACTCATGAGCGGGCAGTTCTACGCGGCGGCCAAGAACGTCGGCAAGAACGTGCTCAAGGTGGCGCCGCCCCTGTTCGAGCTGGCCAAGCGGATCGAGGAGCACGCCAAGGGCATGGTGGTTCCGGCCACCTTGTTCGAGAAATTCGGCTTCAACTACATCGGGCCGATCGACGGCCACGATCTCGAATCGCTGGTGCCCACCCTGGAGAACATCAAGAATCTGAAGGGTCCGCAGTTTCTGCACGTGGTCACCAAGAAGGGCCAGGGCTACAAGCTGGCCGAAGCCGACCCGGTGGCCTATCACGGCCCGGGCAAGTTCGACCCGGCCGTCGGCCTCATCAAGCCGGCCACGCCGCCCAAGCCCACCTTCACGCAGGTGTTCGGCCACTGGCTGTGCGACATGGCCGAAAAAGACCCGCGCCTGGTCGGCATCACGCCGGCCATGCGTGAAGGCTCGGGCATGGTGGAATTCGAGCAGCGCTTTCCCGGCCGCTACTACGACGTGGGCATCGCCGAGCAGCATTCGGTGACGTTCGCGGCCGGCCTGGCCTGCGAGGGACTCAAGCCGGTGCTGGCGATCTATTCCACCTTCCTGCAGCGCGGCTACGACCAGTTGATCCACGACGTCGCGCTGCAAAAGCTGCCGGTGGTGTTGGCCCTGGACCGCGCCGGCATCGTCGGCGCCGATGGGCCCACGCACGCCGGCGCCTACGACATTCCCTACCTGCGCTGCATCCCCAACATCAGCGTGGCGTGCCCGGCCGACGAAAACGAGTGCCGCAAATTGCTGACCACCGCGTTCGAACAGGACCACCCCGTGGCGGTGCGTTATCCGCGCGGCTCTGGCGCCGGCGTGGCCGTGGAGCCGGGGCTGCAGCCGTTGCCGTTCGGCAAGGGCGAACTACGCCGCGAGGGCAGGTCGCTCGCGATCCTGGCTTTCGGCAGCCTGCTCTACCCCGCGCTCGCGGCAGCCGAGCGGCTCAACGCCACCGTGGTCAACATGCGCTGGGCCAAGCCGCTGGATACGGCGCTGCTGCGCGAAATTGCATCACGCCACGATGCATTGGTGACGGTGGAAGAGGGCGCCATCCTGGGCGGCGCCGGCAGCGCCGTCGGCGAGGCCTTGCAGGCGGCGGGCCTGCTCAAGCCCCTGCTGCAACTGGGCCTGCGCGACGAGTTCATCGAACACGGCGACCCGGCCCGCCTGCTGGCGCTGCAGGGACTGGACGCAGCCGGCATCGAGGCTTCGGTGCGACAGCGCTTCGGCGACCTGGTCGAACGCACGCCGCCTTCGCTCAAAGTCGTCGCCTGAGCCGATTCGCTGGGCGTTCGCACGCCGCGCGCGAATCTGCCGCGTGCCCCGAAGCGCGTCGACACTTTCGTTTCCTGAAAATTTGCTGACTGATTCGACAAAACAAAAGGCTTCGCAAGGGAAAACCCCTGAATACCTAAGTGGGCGCGTTCCTAGAATGGCGTCAGATTGAGACAAGCAATTAGTTGTCCCCGATCTTTCGTCTCTCCAGTTTTACTTTTACGCAGAGGAGCGCTCCATGGACCGTCGATCACTCATCAAAAATGCCGGCATCGCCGGCGTGCTGGCCGCGGGCGTTGCCCCCGCCGTGCATGCACAGGCCGCCATCCGCTGGCGCCTGGCGTCCAGCTTTCCCAAATCGCTGGACACGATCTTCGGCGGCGCCGAAGTCTTCGCCAAGCAGGTCAAGGCCATGTCGGGCGGCAAGTTCGAAGTGACCGTGCACGCGGCCGGCGAGCTGATGCCTGCCTTCGGCGTGGTCGACGGCGTGCAGAACGGCACCGTGGAAGTCGCCCATACCGCGCCTTACTACTTCTTCGGCAAGGACGAATGCTTCGCCCTGGGTTGCGCCATCCCCTTCGGCCTGAACAGCCGCCAGATGACCGCCTGGATGTACGAGGGCAACGGCATGAAGCTGATGCGCGAGTTCTACGCCAAGTACAACATGATCAACTTCCCGGCCGGCAACACGGGCTCGCAGATGGGCGGCTGGTACCGCAAGGAGATCAAGTCGCTCAAGGACATCAAGGGCATGAAGATGCGCATCGGCGGCTTCGGCGGCAAGGTGCTCGAGCGCATTGGCGGCGTGCCGCAGAACATTCCCGGCGGCGAAATCTACCAGGCGCTGGAAAAAGGCACGATCGACGCAGCCGAGTGGGTGGGTCCGTACGATGACCAGAAGCTGGGCTTCAACAAGGTCGCGCCGTACTACTACTATCCCGGCTGGTGGGAGGGCGGCCCCGAGCTGGACGTCTTCATCAACCAGAAGGCGTTCGATGCCCTGTCGGCCGAAAACAAGGCCATCGTGGAGTCGGCCGCGGCACACGCCCACACCGTGATGCAGGCCCGCTACGACGCCCTGAACCCCGGCGCGCTGAAGCAGTTGGTCGGCGCCGGCACCAAGCTGCGCCCGTTCCCCACCGACGTGATGAACGCCGCGTTCAAGGCTGCCAACGAGGTGTACGCCGAGCTCAATGGCAAGAACGCCGCCTGGGCCAAGATCTACGCGGACTACTCCAAATTCCGCGCCGACCAGAACCTGTGGTTCCGCTTCACCGAAGCCACGTTCGACCGCTTCATGCAGGCACAGAAGCTGTAAGCAGCCGACCTGCCACGCCGTGATTCGTCGCGGCGCCTGCCTCCAAGAGCCGCACGTGTGCGGCTCTTTTCATTTTTCTGACGCCTCCTGCCCTGCGTGTTTCTTCGTAAGTGCGCTGAAAGGCTTTGGCGCGGCCGCCGCCGCATGATCGCGCCGCATTTGCCAAAAACACATCAAGCAGGAGATACCCCGATGGATCGCCGTTCCCTCATCAAGCAAGCCGGCATTGCCGGCGTGCTGGCCGCCGGCATTGCGCCGGCCGTTCACGCGCAAGCGTCGCTTCGCTGGCGCCTGGCTTCGAGTTTCCCCAAGTCGCTGGACACCATTTACGGCGCGGCCGAAGTGTTCTCGCAGAAGGTCAAGCTGCTCTCGGGCGGCAGGTTCGAGGTTTCCGTGCATGCCGCCGGGGAACTGATGCCCGCGTTCGGCGTGGTGGACGGCGTGCAGAACGGCACCGTGGAAGCCGCGCACACGGCGCCCTATTACTTCTTCGGCAAGGACGAGACCTTCGCCATCGGCGGCGCCATCCCGTTCGGCCTGAACAGCCGCCAGATGAGCGCGTGGACCTACGAGGGCAACGGCCTGAAGCTGATGCGCGAGTTCTACGCCCGGTACAACATGACCAGCTTCCCCTGCGGCAATACCGGCGCGCAGATGGGCGGCTGGATGCGCAAGGAGATCAAGAGCGTCAAGGACCTCAAGGGCCTGAAGTTCCGCATCGGCGGCTTCGCGGGCAAGGTGCTCGAGCGCCTGGGCGGCGTGCCGCAGAACATTCCCGGCGGGGAGATCTACCAGGCGCTCGAGAAGGGCACCATCGACGCGGCCGAGTGGATCGGCCCCTACGACGACCAGAAGCTGGGCTTCAACAAGGTGGCGCCGTATTACTACTATCCCGGCTGGTGGGAAGGCGGGCTGCAGCTGGACCTGTACGTCAACCAGAAGGCCTATGACGCGCTGTCGACGGAGAACAAGGCCATTGTCGAGGCCGCGAGCACCTTCGCCCATGTGGAAACCCAGGCCAAGTACGACGTGAAGAACCCGGGCGCGCTCAAGCAGCTGGTGGGCACCGGCGCCAAGCTGCGGCCGTTCCCGGCCGACGTCATGGCCGAGTCGTTCAAGCAGTCGATGGCGCTGTACGAGGAAATCTCGGCGAAAAACGAGAACTGGCGCAAGGTCTACGGAGACTACAAGAAGTTCCGCTCGGACCAGAACCTGTGGTTCCGCTTCACCGAAGCCACCTTCGACCGCTTCATGCAATCGCAGAAGCTGTAACGGAAATTACTTCCTTCCTGGAACAAAGCCGCACTTGTTGCGGCTTTTTTTCCGTCAGCTGATCGTCTTAGGTAAAAGCCCGGGGCCGGACCGCCAGCCGCCTGCAAGCTTTTACCCTGATGCCGCCCCATCATCCGCCGCACTAATAAGGAGTTTTGTCCCATGGATCGTCGTTCGCTGATCAAGAATGCCGGCATTGCCGGCGTCCTGGCTGCCGGCATCGCACCCGCGGTGCATGCGCAAGCCGCTGTTCGCTGGAGGCTGGCTTCCAGCTTTCCCAAGTCCCTCGGTACGATTTTCGGCAGCGCGGAGAAGTTTTCGCAGACCGTGAAGGCACTGTCCGGCGGCAAGTTCGAAGTGTCGGTGCACGCCGCCGGCGAACTGATGCCCGCGTTCGGCGTGGTCGATGCCATCCAGAACGGCACCATCGAGATGGCGCAGACCGCGTCGTACTATTTCACCGGCAAGGACTCGATTTTCGCGTTCGGCTGCGCGGTGCCGTTCGGCCTCACGGCCCGCCAGATGGATTCGTGGATGGAGCACGGCAACGGCCGCAAGCTGATGGACGCGTTCTATGCCAAGTACAACATCAAGAGCCTCAGCGCCGGGAACACCGGCACCCAGATGGGCGGCTGGTACCGCAAGGAAATCAAGACCGCGGCCGACCTGAAGGGCTTGAAGATGCGCCTGGGCGGCGGCCTGTTCGGCGAGGCCATGTCCAAGCTGGGCGTGGTGGCCCAGAACATGCCTGCGGGCGAGGTGTACCAGGCGCTGGAAAAAGGCACGTTGGATGCCACCGAGTTCGTCGGCCCCTACGACGACGAGAAGCTGGGCTTCAACAAGGTCGCTCCGTACTACTACTACCCCGGCTGGTGGGAAGGCGGCGCCGAGCTCGAATTCTTCATCAACACCAAGGCTTATGCTGCGCTGTCGCCTGAAAACCAGGCGATCGTGGATGCGGCCTGCGCCGTGGCCGCACGCGACATGACGGCCAAGTACGACGCGGTGAACCCGCCGGCCCTGAAGCGCCTGGTGGCGGCCAAGACGCAGCTCAAATCCTTCTCCAAGGACATCATGGACGCCGGCTTCAAGGCCTCGATGGCAGTATTTGCCGAGCACGAGGCGAAATCGCCCGAGTTCAAGAAGATTCACCAGGACATGCGTGCCTTCCAGCGCGACCAGCTGCTGTGGGCCCGCTTCTCCGAGTATCGCTACGACAGCTACATGACCACCGTGAAGATCTGAAGACGCAACGCCGGGCGCTCGCCCGGCCATGCTGAAACGCCGCGCCCCGGTCCCGCATTGTGCGGGCCGGGGCGCGGTGCTTTGGGCCGTCCGGCGCAAGGCCGGTTGATGCTTACTTGGTAGCGGGCTGTTGCTTGAACAGTTCTTCGTTGGCCTTGTCGGCTTCAGCGCCGGATTCGGGCAACGCCTCGGGCTCCGGCGTTGGCATGGTGAAGGCTCCGGCATCGGGCATGGGCGCTCCCAAGGATTCCTGCTTGAGCATTTCCCGCTGCATCTGGAGGCGCACCTTTTCCATGTCGACCTTCTCGACCTTGTCCAAGCCGCTCGAGACGATGCCGGGGAAGGCGATGATGAGGCCGACCATGATGACCTGGATCACCACGAACGGCACGGCGCCCCAGTAGATCTGCATCGTGGTCACCGGGGCGATCGTCTTGCCGGTGAGACGGTCCTTGTATTCCTTGTCGGGCGCGACGCTGCGCAGGTAGAACAGCGCGAAGCCGAACGGCGGATGCATGAAGGAGGTTTGCATGTTCACCGCCAGCAGCACGCCGAACCACACCAGGTCGATGCCCAGTTTTTCGGCCACCGGAGCCAGCAGCGGCACCACGATGAACGACAGTTCGAAGAAGTCCAGGAAGAAGGCCAGGATGAAGATCAGCAGGTTGACCACGATCAGGAAGCCCAACTGGCCGCCGGGCAGGCCGGCCAGCAGGTGCTCCACCCACTTGGGGCCGTCGACGCCCTGGAAGGTCAGGCCGAAGATGGTCGCGCCGATCAGGATGAACACCACGAAGCAGGACAGCTTGGTCGTCGTGTTCAGGGCCTGGCGCAGCAAGGAGAAGCTCAGGCGCCGGCGAGCCAGCGCCATCACGATGGCGCCGAGCGCCCCCATGGCGCCGCCTTCGGTCGGAGTGGCGATGCCCAGGAAAATGGTGCCGAGCACCAAAAAGATCAGCAGCAGCGGCGGGATCAGCACGAAGGTGACCCGCTCGGCCATGCGCGACAGCAGGCCCAGGCGTGTGACCTTGTTGATGGCCGCGATCACGAACGCCAGCAGCACGCCTGCGCACATGGCGACCACGATCGTCTCGTCCGTAGGCACCGACTCGACCACGTTGCCGGTCCACCAGCTGTGCACCGCCGCCATGTTCTGGCCCATGTAGACCGCCACGGTGACGCAGACCACCGTCAGGATCAGCAGCGAGGTCAACCCGGCCTTGCCGTTGTCTTCGCGGATGGTGCGGGCTTCGGCCGGAAGGGCGGGCACCCACTGCGGCTTGAAGAAGGCCAAAAAGACGACATAGAGCGCGTACATGCCTGTGAGCATGAAGCCCGGAATGAAGGCGCCTTTGTACATATCGCCGACGCTGCGGCCCAGCTGGTCGGCCAGGATGATCAGCACCAGCGAGGGCGGGATGATCTGGGCCAGTGTGCCGGAGGCCGCAATGACGCCGGTGGCCAGCCGACGGTCGTAGCCGTAGCGCAGCATGATCGGCAGGGAGATGAGGCCCATGGAAATGACCGACGCCGCCACCACACCGGTGGTGGCCGCCAGCAGGGCGCCGACGAAGATCACCGCCAGCGCGAGGCCGCCGCGAAGCGGGCCGAACAGCTGGCCGATGGTGTCGAGCAGGTCCTCGGCCATGCCGCTTCGCTCGAGGATCAGCCCCATCAGCGTGAAGAACGGGACGGCGAGCAGCGTGTCGTTCTGCATGATGCCGAAGATGCGCAGCGGCATCGCCTGCAGCAGCGATTCGGGCAGCACATTAAGCTCGATGCCGACGAAGGCGAAGAACAGGCCGCAGGCACCCAGGCTGAAAGCCACCGGAAAGCCGAATAGCAGGAAGAAGATCAGGCCCACGAACATGATCGGGGCCAGATTGCTGGTGAAGAACTCCATCTTGTACTCCTCGTTCTAGTTATTCAGACCTTGCCTTCGCGCTCGGCGAGGCGTCTGATGGATTCGGCGAGTTCTTCCTCGGCGGTCTTCTCGATCTTCTTGGCGGTGGGGTCGGCGATCAGCCCCTTCAGAAAGGCGACGCGCTTGATCAGCTCCGACCAGCCCTGCAGCAGCAGCAAGGCGAAGCCCAGCGGCATCATGAGGTAGACCGGCCAGCGGATCAGGCCGCCGGCGTTGGACGACATCTCGCCCGACCGCAGGCCCTGCAGGAAAAATGGCGTGCCGTACCAGAGCACCGCCAGGCACACGGGCGTGAGGAACAGGCTGAAGCCGATGACGTCGATCCAGATCTGGCCGCGCTTGCTCAACCGGCTGGACACCACGTCGATCTTGACGTGCTCGCCGTGCAGCAGGGTGTAGCCCGCCGCCAGCAGGAACGCGGCCGCGAACAGGTACCACTGCACCTCCAGATAGGCATTGGAGCTGACGTTGAAGGCTTTTCGGACAGCGGCGTTGACGCCGCTGATGATCGTCGAGGCCAGGATCAGCCAGATCACATATTTGCCGACCTGCGCGTTCAGCCAGTCGATCGCCTTGGATAACTTTAGTAGTGACTGCATGGGTTGTCTCCGGGGGGAAGAAATTCGCTCGCCTCAGCGATTCGGATGCTTGCCGCGTGAGCTGAAGCATCACCCTCTTTGTAGTAAGAAATTCTATGTGCGACTATAAAAGCAAGCTGACAGGATTTTGACGGTGTTATCCCGATGTAGCCAGGGAGTCGGGACGGCAGAGGGATGGGCCCGCTGCCGTCCCGACTCCTTAGCCATAATGTCTTATGCCCGCCGTTTCGCCCGACACTTCGCCCGTCTCCGTCGATGCGCCTTCGATGCGCCACGCTGGGCGCGAACTGCTGTCGCTGGCCCTGATGGACGCGCGCAACCACACCTTGCATCTGCTGGCGCATTTCGAACAGGCCGCAAAGGACGGCATGCTGGATGTGCCGCTGCGCGCGGAGCTGGAACTGCCCGTGTGGCTGGCCGGGCACATCGGCTGGCTCGCGGAATACTGGATCGGCCGCAATCCCCAGCGCAGCCTGGGCAGCGGCTGCCCGGCCGATGGGGTGCGGCTGGCGTCCATCGAACCCATGGCCGATGCCTGGTTCAACCCGGCCCTGGTGCCGCACGCGGCGCGCTGGCAGCTCGACCTGCAGGATTACGAGGCCGTGCGCGCCTACCTGCTGGAAACGCTCGAGAGCACGTTGGAGCTGCTCGAGCGCACGCCTGAGGATGACGAAGCGCTCTATTTTTTTCGCGCCGCCCTGTTCCACGAGGACCTGCGTTGCGAGCAACTGGTCACCCTGGCGCAGTCGCTGGGCCTGCCGCTTCGCCTGCCGCTCCCGGTTGGCATTCAGGCGCGTGCGCCGGTGCTCGTGCCGGCCGGGCCATGGCAGCTTGGCGCGCCGGCGGCCGGCTTTGCTTTCGATGTGGAGAAGGGCGCGCACCTGGTGAGCGTGCCGGAGTTCGAAATCGATGCGCAGCCCGTCAACTGGGCGCAGTTCTCGGAGTTCGTCGATGACGGCGGCTACGACCGTCCGGATTTCTGGCTGCCTGAGGGCTGGCAATGGCTGGTGCGCGAGGCCGGTCAGGAAGGCCGGCGCGGGCCGCGCCACGTGGAGCAGATCGGCGCGGCCAGCGGCGCGGTGATGCAGACGGTGTTCGGCAAGGCCGCGCGCATGTCCGGCAGCCAGAGCGTGATGCACGTGAGCTGGTGGGAGGCCGACGCCTGGGCTCGCTGGTCGGGCCGGCGGCTGGCAACCGAAGTCGAGTGGGAGATGGCGGCGCACACCGCCGCGCGCCGGGGCTTTCGATTTGGCGACGTGCGCGAATGGACCGCCGGCAGCCTGCGGCCCTGGCCTGGGTTCAACCCCGATCACTGGACCCGCCACACCGACCTGGAGTCGCAGTCCCAGTTCGGCCTGGCCCGGGTGCAGCGGGGCGGCTCGTTTGCCGCGCGCTCTCGCATGAAGCACCTCAAGTTCCGGGGCTTTGCGCTGCCGGGGCGGGATGACGGCTTCGTGGGCTTCAGGACCTGCAGCCTGTAGGTGCTGCGAGCAGGCGGTATCAGGCCGGCGGCAGGCCCGGCCCGGCGAGCTTACGGGGCCTGGCGCGCCGGAAGTTCCACCAGGGCAACTGCGTCTTCAGGCTGAGCACCTGTCCGCAAGGGCCGGTCTCATAGCCGGGCAAGGCCATCATCTGCCGTTGCCAGGCCTCGCTGCGAAGGACCTGCAGCAACGCCTGCACCGGCGGCTCATCCAGTGCCTCCTTCAGGCAGACGAGGTAGTAGTCCTCCTGCAGCAGGGGCACGAAATCGAGCCCGCGCGAGCGGGCGGCCGCTTCGATGGCCAGGCCGGCATCGGCGCTGCCCGACGCCACTGCCTGCGCCACGGCGGTGTGCGACGGCTCGATGGCCTGGTAGCCCTGGAGTTCGGCGGGGGTCAGTTGCGCCTGCGCCATGAGTTCGTCGAGCAGCACGCGCGTGCCGGTGCCCAAGGCGCGGTTCACGAAACGCGCACCGGTGCGGGCCAGGTCGGTCAGCGATCGCAAACCCAGCGGATTACCCGCTGCGACGATCAGCCCCTGGCTTCGGCGCGCGAACCCGATCAGTTTGTGGCGGCCGGGCTGCAGCAGCGGCTGGTAGGTGCGTTGGGCCAGCCCGCCCGGGCGCGGCTGTGGCGGGGTGTGAAAGCCGGCCATGACGCAGCGGCCCTGGTTGAGCGCGCCGATCGCATCCACGCTGCCGCAGAAACGGATGTCCAGGTGCAACTGGGCGGCGCCTGCGGCATGATCGCGCAGGCCCGCCAGCGCGTCGTCGTGGCTGGCGAACAGGGTCAGCACGTGGGCGGCTTCGTCGAACGCCAGGGCGAACGCGCGCTCCAGGTCGGCATGCAGCGATTCGATCTGCGGCGCGAGCCGCGCCTGGGCCTGGCGTTCGGCAAACAGCAACTTGTCGCCGAAGACCGACAGGCGCGCCGGCTGCCCCTTGTCCCAGACGATCAGCGGCTGGCCGAGCGCAGCCTCCCAGCGCTTGAGCTCGCCCCACACATGGCGGTAGGACAAGCCCAGCACCTTGGCCGCGGCGGAAATCGAGCCGCTCTGCTTGACCGAGTACAGCAAGTCCATCAGCGCATTGCGGATCAGCCGGTCGCCCTGCTGCCCGGCCCAGGTGTAGGAAAGTTGAATCTTGCGCACGCGCCGAGTATGTCGCAGCCGCTCCGCGGGGGCGATGCGCGGCCGCATGGCTTCTGCGCTATGCACGCCGCTTCATAGCTCGTCATTCCGGATGCGCCTCGTCCCGTCCAGCGCCTAGCATCGGCGGGTGAACACGTTTTCGCAAAGCGCCGCCACGGCCTTCCAGCTCATCGCCGGGGCCGACCCGCTGCTGTGGTCCATCGTCGCGCGTTCGCTCGCCGTCAGCGCCACGGCCTGCGTGCTGGCTTGCGCGGCCGGCCTGCTGCTGGGCGCCTGGCTCGGCGTGGCGCGCTTTGCCGGGCGCGGCGCCGTGCTCGCCGTGCTCAATACCGCGCTGGCCCTGCCGTCGGTGGTGGTCGGGCTGGTGGTCTACCTGCTGCTGTCCCGCTCGGGGCCGCTGGGCTTTCTCGGCTGGCTGTTTTCCTTCGAGGCCATGGTCCTGGCGCAGGCCGTGCTGGTCTTGCCGGTGGCCACCGCCCTGACGCGGCAGGTGGTGGAGGACGTCGACCGCGCCAGCGGCGAGCAACTGCGCTCGCTGGGCGCGGGCCCGGCCTTGCGCAGCCTGCTGCTGGCCTGGGACGAGCGCTACGCGCTGCTCACCGTGGTGATCGCCACGTTCGGGCGGGCCGTCGCCGAAGTCGGGGCCGTGATGATCGTGGGCGGCAACATCGACGGTTTCACGCGGGTGATGACCACGGCCATCGCGCTGGAGACCAGCAAGGGCGACCTGCCGCTGGCACTGGCGTTGGGCATCGTCTTGCTGGGCGTCGTGCTCGCGCTCAACGCGGCGATCGCGCTGGTGCGGCGCTGGCGCATCGGCCGCGACGACCGGGCGCCACTGTTGGAGGGAGCGCCCGGATGAGCGGCCTGATCCAGTTGAAAGCCGTGGACGTCCGCTTCGGCGCCACCCTGGCACTGGCGGGAGTGGACTTGCGCGTCGCTGCCGGCGACCGGCTGGCGCTGGTGGGCGCCAACGGCAGCGGCAAGAGCACCCTGCTGCGGGTGCTGCACGGTCTGCTGGCGCCCGGCCGCGGTTCGGTGCTGCGTGACAGCGCGGCGCGCCAGGCGATGGTGTTCCAGCGTCCCTACATGCTGCGCACCAGCGTGCTCAACAACGTCGCCCTGGGGCTGTGGATTCGCGGAGCACGGTGGCGGCAGGCCAGGGAGCAGTCACTGGCGGCCCTTGGCCGGGTCGGGCTGGCCGGGCTGGCACTGCGCCAGGCGCGCACCTTGTCCGGCGGCCAGCAACAGCGGCTGGCCCTGGCGCGGGCCTGGAGCCTCGAGCCCCAGGTGTTGTTGCTCGACGAGCCCACCTCCAGCCTCGACCCGCACGCCAAGCGCGAGGTCGAGTCGCTGCTGGCCGGGTTCGCGCAGGACGGCATGACCCTGGTCTTCGCCAGCCACAACCTCGGGCAGGTCAAGCGGCTGGCGACTCGCGTGGTGTACCTGGAGCAGGGGCGGGTGCTGGCCGACCTGCCCGTCGGCCAATTTTTTGACGGTCCGCGCCTGGGCATGGCCTCGCGCGAGGCCGACCTGTTCGTCAAAGGAGAACTTGCATGACGTCGAATCGACTGACCGGTTGGCTGCTGGCCGCCGCGCTCGCTGCGGCTGGCAGCGCCGCCGCGCAGTCCATCACCATGGCCTCGACCACGTCCACCGAGCAGTCGGGGCTGTTCAGCCACCTGCTGCCCGAATTCAAGAAGGCGAGCGGCATGGACGTCAAAGTGGTGGCCGTGGGAACCGGCCAAGCCATCGACATGGCCCGACGTGGGGATGCCGACGTGCTGTTCGTGCATGACCAGGTGGCCGAAGAGAAGTTCGTGGCCGATGGATTCGCCGTCAAGCGCTACCCTGTGATGTACAACGATTTCGTGCTGGTCGGCCCCAAAGGCGATCCGGCAGCCACGCGGGGCAAGGACATCAGTGCGGCGTTGAAGGAGATTGCCGCCGTCAATGCGCCATTCATCTCGCGCGGGGACAAGAGCGGCACCCACGCGGCCGAACTGCGCTACTGGAACACAGCCGGCCTGGCTGTGAACAAGGGCACAGGCTACAAGGAGTGCGGCTGCGGCATGGGCCCGGCGCTGAACATCGGCTCATCGTCTGGTGCCTATGTGCTGACCGACCGCGGAACCTGGCTGAATTTCAAGAATCGCGCGGAATTGGCCGTGCTCGTGGAAGGGGACACCAGGCTGTTCAATCAGTATGGCGTGATGGCGGTCAACCCCGCCAGGCATCCGCACCTGAAGGCCGCGGATGCGCAGAAGTTCGTCGACTGGATCACGTCGGCCGCCGGCCAGTCGGCCATCGCCGCCTACAGGATCGGTGGCGAGCAGCTGTTCTTTCCCAATGCAGCCGGCGGGCCTTAGCCGGCCTTTCGGCTCCCCAGCTTGCGGTAAACCGTCGCGCGGCTGACGCCCAGCACGCGCGCCGCCTCGGTCACGTTGCCGCGGGCCTCGTCCACGGCCTTGCGGATCAGGGTGGTCTCCAGGTCCTTGAGCGGCATGCGCCGTGCTGCCATCGCAGGCACTGGGGATTCCGTGCCCGGCGCCTGCGCCAGGACTTGCAGGGTCAGCCCCGACCAGAGCGGCACCTCCATGGCGCTGTTGCGGCCGGCGGCGTCATAGAGCACCTCCCAGGGCATCGCGAACAGCTCGCTGCTGTGCGCGGCGCCGGCACCCAACAGGCCCAGCTGCGAGATCAGCTGGCGCGCCGTGGCATTGGCCGACGTCACGCCGCCATCCGCGTCCAGGCAGACCAGGCCATCGTCATCGCCACCCAAGGCGCGGCCTGGCCAGTTCAGGCGCAACAGCAACGCGTGCGGGCAGCTCAGCGCCAGTGCATTCTCGATGCCGCGCGCGGACTGCGCCACCAGGTGCTTCAACTCGGGCCGCTCGGTCGCGTCGATGCCGGTCAGGTCGAGCATGCCCACGCATCGGCCGTCCGGCCCGAACAGTGGTGCGCCGGCACAGCTGTAGACGCTGGTGTCGTCGAAGAAATGCTCACCGCGGTGCAACCAGACCGGCTGCATCTCGGCCAGCACGGCGCCGATGGCGGTGGTGCCGACGGCGCGCTCGGACAGGTCCACGCCGATTCGGGTGATCAGGTGGGCCCGCCGATCGCCGCGATCGATCGGGCCGTTGACGTCGATGACGACCCCCTGGGCGTCGGTGAGGATGGCGAAATAGCGGCTGTGCGCGATGGCACGGCCGAGCTTGCCCAACACCGGACGGGCAGCCTGCAGCAAGCTGTGATTCGCCTCCTCGGCCCGGCGCGCCGCCTGCGCCGGAACCACGTCGAACGCGACCCGCTGGTCGGGCCGCTGACCTTGCGCCAGGCAGCGGCGCCAGGAGCGCTCGATCCAGCCACGCTCGGCGCTACTGTCGAGTAAGGCGCCGCCGGCGCCGGCCCCTTCGAACATGACCGCACGGCGCGCCTGCTCGATCTGTCGCAGGCGCTGTTCGGCAATCGGCATCGATTGGGTATTCATGGTCGGCGTGTTGATGACCTGTGATGGGATGGCGGCAGCTTCATGGGTTGCGCATCGCCATTGTTCCATTTTGAGAATTTCACGTCTTGCGGCGAGACGCACTAGGGTTTCGCCTAGGTATCGACCCCAGGGGCGGTTCAACAATGGTCCGCGCCACCAAGGAGACACCCGATGCAGGTTCAGTTCAAAGTCAACGGCAAAGCCGCGTCCCTGGACATTCCTACCAACACCCTGCTGGTCCACGCGTTGCGCGAGCACCTGCGCCTGACCGGCACCCACGTCGGCTGCGACACCGCACAGTGCGGCGCCTGCACTGTGCTGGTCAACGGGCGCGCGATCAAATCGTGCAACACGCTCGCCGTGCAGCACCAGGGCGCGGAAGTCACCACCATCGAAGGCGTGGCCGCCGCCGACGGCACCATGCACCCGATGCAGGCCGCCTTCAAGGAATGCCACGGCCTGCAATGCGGCTTCTGCACGCCGGGCATGGTGATGAGCGCCATCGACCTGTGCACGCACCACCCCAAAGCCAGCGAGAGCGAGGTGCGCGAGCTGCTCGACGGCAACCTGTGCCGCTGCACCGGCTACCAGAACATCGTACGGGCGGTGCTGATGGGTGGTGAGGCCATGGCGGCCGCCCCCGTCGGCGCCGCCGCCGCCCCGGCCTCTGCCGCCGCGACCGTTACCGCTTAAGGGAGAAGACACATGGGCGCACCCGACTTCGCAGGCCTGCCGCACATCGGCGAGGCCCTCAGGCGCAAGGAAGATTACCGCTTCCTCACCGGCGCCGGCCAGTACACCGACGACGTCACGATGGCCAACCAGGCGCACGCGGTGTTCGTGCGCTCGCCGCACGCGCATGCCAGGCTCAATTCGGTCAACACCGCCACGGCGCTGCGCATGCCCGGCGTGGTCGGCATCATCACCGGCAAGGACATCGAAGGGAAAATGGGCGGCCTGCCGTGCGGCTGGCTGATCAACAATCCCGACGGCACGCCCATGAAGGAGCCGATGCACCCGATCCTGGCGATCAACAAGGTGCGTTATGTCGGCGATCACGTGGCCATGGTGGTGGCCGAAACGGTCGAGCAGGCCCGCAACGCGGCCGAGGCGGTGGTCGTCGACTACGACGTGCTGCCCGCGGTGGTCAGCGTGGCCGAGGCGGCCAGAAAGCAGACTGGCGTCACCCTGCACGACGAGGCGCCGGACAACCAGTGCTACAAGTGGACGCTGGGCGACAGGGCCGCGGTGGACGCGGCCTTCACCAACGCCGCTCACGTGACGAAACTCGACCTGGTGAACAACCGCCTCGTGCCCAACCCGATCGAGCCGCGCGTGGCGATCGGCAACTACAACCGGGCCAACGAGGAGTACGTGCTGTACGTGGCCAACCAGAACCCGCACGTCGAGCGGCTGCTGATGACGGCCTTCGTGCTGGGGCTGCCCGAGCACAAGGTGAGGGTGATCGCCCCCGACGTGGGCGGCGGCTTCGGCTCCAAGATTTTCCTGTACGCCGAAGACGTCTGCCTGACCTGGGCCGCCAAGCACCTCAACCGCAGCATCAAATGGACGGCCGACCGCTCCGAATGCTTCCTGTCGGACGCGCATGGCCGCGACCACGTGAGCCACGCCGAGATGGCGCTCGACAAGGATGGCAAGTTCCTGGCGTTGAAAGTACACACCGATGCCAACCTGGGCGCCTACCTGTCCACGTTCTCGACGGCGGTGCCCACCATCCTGTACGCCACCTTGCTGGCGGGCCAGTACACCACGCCGCAGATCTACGTCGAGGTGGATGCCTGGTTCACCAACACCGCGCCGGTCGATGCCTACCGCGGCGCCGGCCGGCCCGAGGCCACCTACCTGCTGGAGCGGCTGGTGTCGCGCTGTGCCTGGGAGCTGGGGCTGGGCCAGGACGAGATCCGCAAGCGCAATTTCATCACCACCTTCCCCTACCAGACACCGGTCGCGCTGCAGTACGACACCGGCGACTTCCATGCCTGCATGGACAAGTCGAGGGCGCTGGCCGAGGTCGACGGCTTTGCCGCGCGCAAGGCGGAAACCGAGAACAGGGGCAAGCTGCGCGGCATCGGCTACAGCAGCTACATCGAAGCGTGCGGTATCGCCCCTTCCAACATCGCGGGGGCGCTCGGAGCCCGCGCCGGCCTGTTCGAATGCGGCGAGATCCGCGTGCACCCGACCGGCAGCGTGACGGTGTTCACCGGCTCGCACAGCCACGGCCAGGGCCACGAGACCACCTTCGCGCAAGTGGTGGCGGCGCGTCTGGGCATCGCGGTGGAAGCGGTGGACGTGGTGCACGGCGACACCGGCCGCGTGCCGTTCGGCATGGGCACCTACGGCTCGCGCTCGATCTCGGTCGGGGGCTCTGCCATCATGAAGGCGCTGGACAAGATCGAGGCCAAGGCCAAGAAAATCGCCGCGCACCTGATGGAAGCGAGCGACGCCGATATCGAGTTCGCCAATGGCGAATTCACGGTGAAGGGCACCGACAAGAAGATCCCGTTCGGCCAGGTGGCGCTCACCGCCTACGTGCCGCACAACTATCCGCTGGACAAGCTGGAGCCGGGCCTCAATGAAACGGCGTTCTACGACCCGACCAACTTCACCTTCCCGGGCGGCACCTACATCTGCGAGGTGGAGATCGACCGGCAGACCGGCGAGGTCAAGATCGACCGCTTCACCGCGGTCGACGACTTCGGCACCATCATCAACCCGATGATCGTCCAGGGCCAGGTACACGGCGGACTGGTGCAGGGGATCGGCCAGGCGCTGATGGAAAACTGCGTCTACGACAACGAGTCGGGCCAGCTGCTCACCGGCAGCTTCATGGACTACGCGATGCCGCGCGCCGAGGATTTCCCGACCTTCAAGCTCGATACGGTATGCACGCCCTGCACCCATAATCCGTTGGGCACCAAGGGCTGCGGCGAGGCCGGTGCCATCGGCTCGCCGCCGGCAGTGATCAACGCCGTGCTCGATGCGTTGGCGCCGCTGGGCGTGAAAGACTTCGACATGCCGGCCACCCCGCACCGCGTGTGGGAGGCCATGCGCAAGGGCGAAGTCAGCCCGCAGCAGCAGCCACAGCAAGCCGCCACCACCGCCGCCACCCAAGGCCGGCCCGCCCCCTGAACCCGGAAGGAAACCGATCATGTATGCCTTCACACTCGAGCGTCCCGCCTCTCTGGGCGAGGCGGCCCGCCTCGCCGCCACCGGCGCCAAGCCGCTCGCTGGCGGCCAGACACTGCTGGCCTCCATGAAGCTGCGGCTGGCCCAGCCGGAACAGCTGGTCGATATGGGCGCCATCCAGGAGCTGTCGGCCATCCGCCAGGAGGGCGGCGCCCTGGTCATCGGCGCGATGGCGCGCCACGTGGACGTGGGCGAGCATCCCGACGTCCGGGCTGCTTTTCCGGCGCTGGCCTACCTGGCCTCGCACATTGGCGACCGCCAGGTGCGAGCGCTCGGCACCCTCGGCGGCTCGGTGGCCAACAACGATCCGGCCGCCTGCTACCCGAGCGCGGTGCTGGCCTGCGGCGCCACGGTGATCACCAACCAGCGCGAGATTCCGGCCGACAGCTATTTCCGGGGCATGTTCACCACGGCGCTGGAGGAGGGTGAGCTGATCACGGCGATCCGCTTTCCGGTGCCCCAGCGCGCGGCCTACGAGAAGCTGCGGCAGAAAGCCAGCAATTTCCCGCTGATCGGTGTGTTCGTCGCGCAGTTCGATGGTGGCAAGGTGCGTGTGGCCGTCACCGGCGGCGGCCACGGGGTGTTCCGGCATGCCGGGCTCGAAGAGGCGCTCAATCGCAGCTTCACGCCGGCGGCTGCACAGGGCGTGAAGATCGCTGCGGAGGGGCTGTCGAGCGACCTGCATGCGTCGGCCGAATACAGGGCCAACCTGATCAGCGTGATGGCGCAGCGCGCCGTCGCCCGCGCCCTTGCCTGAAATGAAACACCCCCACGCTCACTTCGCGTCGGGCTGAGCCGCTGTGTCATCCGATGCCGCGTTCGGCTCGATCGATGCGCTGGCGCAGGCGCTGCAGGAGGTGGGCTATTTTGCCGACCGGCGGCTGGCGACGGCGGTGTTCCTGGCGCTCAAGCTGCAGCGCCCGTTGCTGCTGGAGGGCGAGCCCGGCGTCGGCAAGACCGAGCTGGCCAAGGCGCTGGCCACCGCGCTGCAGCGCCAGCTGCTGCGGCTGCAGTGCTACGACGGCCTGGAGCTGCGGGAGGCGCTGTACGAGTGGAACTACGCCGCGCAACTGCTGCACATGCGCGCCGCCGAGATGGATGGCGGCGCCGGGACGGGGCGGCACGTGGATGCGAACCAGGTCGAGCGCGAGGTGTACCAGGATCGCTACCTGATCCGCCGGCCCTTGCTGCAGGCCTTGCAGACGCCCGAGCCGGGGGCGGTGCTGCTGATCGACGAGGTTGACCGGGCCGACGAGCCCTTCGAGGCTTTCCTGCTGGAGTACCTGGGCGAGTACCAGGTGAGCATCCCTGAGATCGGCACCGTGCGGGCACAGGCGACGCCGGTCACCATCCTTACCAGCAATCGCACGCGCGAGTTGCACGATGCGGTGAAGCGCCGCTGCCTGTACCACTGGCTGGACTACCCGGAGCGCGAGCGCGAGCTCGCCATCGTGCGGGCGCAGGTGCCTGAAGCCGGCGAGGCGCTGTCGCGGCAAGTGGCGTCCTTCGTCGGCCGGCTGCGCAGCCAGCCCTTTGCCGCCGGCTTCCAGCGCGCACCGGGCATCGCCGAGAGCGTGGAGTGGGCGCGGGCCCTGGTGGCATTGGACACGCTGGTGGTCGACCCCGAAGTGGTGGCCGACACCGCCGGCATCTTGTTCAAGCAGCGCGAAGACGTGGCGGCGCTCTCGCGTGACCTGGTCGAGGATCTGCTCAAGCCGGAAGAGGCGGCCTCGTGATGCGCTGGCCGCGTGCCCTCACCCCCGCCCTCTCCCAAAGGGAGAGGGCGCAAGTCATGGCTCACCCCCTCACCCCATCCCTCTCCCAGAGGGAGAGGGAGCAAGTCAGAACATCCCCTCTCCCCCTGGGAGAGGGTTAGGGTGAGGGCTCTCCCATGCAGCTAGGCGACGCCCGCCGCGGCAAGCTGGCGGCCAACATCACCGGCTTCGGCCGCGCGCTGCGGCGCGCAGGCGTCCGCACCGACAGCGCCCGCATCGCGTTGGCGCAGCAAGCCGCCCAGTTGATCGGCGTGGACCGCAAGGACGACCTGGGCGCCGCGATGGAGGCGGTGCTGGTCAGCCGCGAGCAGGACCGCGGCGTCTTTCGCGAATTGTTCGATGCGTACTTCCGCGACCCCGAGGTGGCCAGCAAGCTGCTGGCCCAACTGCTGCCCAGCGCCGAAGGCAAGGCCGAACCCAGCAAGCGCCGGCCCCGCGTGCGCGAGGCCTTGTCGCCGCAGCAGGCCTACGGCCAGCAGGCGCCCAAGCCGAAGGACAAGGAAGTCGATTTCGACGCGGCCATGACCGCCAGCAATCTCGACGTGCTCAAGCACGCCGACTTCAGTGCCTTGAGCGCAAGCGAATACCGCCTGGTCGAGCGGCTCGCGCGCGAGGTGGCCTTACCCGTGCCCTGCATCGCAGGCCGGCGCTCCCGCCCGGGCTGGCGCGGAGCGCAACTGCATTGGGCCGGCGTCATGCGCCGCGCCGGCCGGACCGGGGGCGAGTTGCTGCAACTTCCGCGCCTTCAAAGGCGCCAGCAGCCGCTGCCGCTGCTGGTGCTGGTGGACGTGTCGGGATCGATGGAGCGCTATGCCCGGCTGCTGCTGGCTTTCCTGCATGAAGCCACGCGCGAACTGCATGGCCGCAAGGGACAGCGCGACGTGTTCGCCTTCGGCACCCACCTCACCGACCTGACACCGGCCTTCCGGCTCGCCGACACCGACGACATGCTGGCGGCCGCGGGGGCCGCCATCGACGATTTTGCCGGCGGCACCCGGCTGGGCGATTCGCTGGCCACGCTGCGCCTGAAGCACGCGAGACGGCTGGTGGGACGGCGCACCCTGGTGCTGATGATCACCGACGGCCTGGACACCGGCGAGCCGGAACTGCTGTCGGGCGAACTCGACTGGCTGGGCCGCCACAGCCGCCGGCTGCTGTGGCTCAATCCCCTGCTGCGCTTTGACGGCTACGCGCCCGTGGCGCGCGGCGCGGCGGTGTTGCACCGGCACGCCGACGCCATGCTGGCGGTCCACAATCTGGCCAGGTTGCAAGACCTGGCAGGCAGCCTCGCCGCCGTGATGAAAAACTAGGACGACAAAAATGGAAATGCAAGGCAGCCGCCTCCTGGCCATTACACAAGCCCAGGCCTGGGAGGCATTGAACGATCCCGAGGTGCTCAAGGCCAGCATCCCCGGTTGCGACAAGGTCACTCCCACAGGGGACAATCAATACGCGATCGGCATGGCCGTGAAGATCGGCCCGGTCTCGGCGAAGTTCGCGGGCAAGATCACGCTGACCGAGGTGAACCCGCCCGAGAGCTACACCCTGGTGTTCGACGGGCAGGGCGGCGCTGCGGGATTCGGGAAGGGCCAGGCCCGGGTCAAGCTCACGCCGCAGGGCACAGGCTGCGAGCTGAGCTACAGCGCGACGGCACAGGTCGGCGGCAAGATCGCGCAGATGGGCCAGCGCCTGGTCGATGGCGCGGCGCAGTCGATGGCCGAGGATTTCTTCCGGCGGTTCGACCAGGAGATGCAGCGGCGCCATCCACAGGCCTATGCTGCCGCGGCGCCGGCGCAACCGGCTCCTGAGGCGACAGCGGGAGCGGCAGCGGCAGCGGCGAGGGCCGGAAGCGGGATTCCGAGCTGGGTCTGGATTGCGGTGGCGGTGGTGCTGGCGGGAATCGTCTGGTCGACGTTCTAGCGGCGCCGCCTGGAAGCGGGGTGCAGGCAAAGGGGTGGAGCAAAAGACGCTATGGAAAATCTCGATGTGATGGTGTTGCGCACGCTGCGTGACTGGCGCGCTGCCGGCAAGCGCGCGTTGCTGGCCACCGTGGTGCGAACCTGGGGCTCGTCACCGCGTCCGGTGGGCTCGATCATGGCGCTGTGCGAAGACGGCGCCGTGGTGGGCTCCGTGTCCGGCGGGTGCATCGAGGACGACTTGATCTACCGCTATACGAGCGCCTACGCCTCGCCTCAGCCTTCCTCCTCCGCGGCCGACGCGGCTCCGCACATTCCCATGGGCGCACCGGCGTTCGTGAAGTACGGCATCACGGCCGACGAGGCGCATCGCTTCGGCCTGCCCTGCGGTGGAACCCTGGAGCTGTTGCTGGAGTTCGACCCCGATGCAGACGGCCTGGCCGAGATCGTCGTCGCGCTGGAGCGGGGGCGCCTGATGCGCCGGACGGTGCGGCTGGCCGACGGCGCCGTCACGTTGTCCGAGGCGGGCGCGCCGAGCGACCTGAGCGTCAACACCGCCGAACTGGTGAACGTCTTCGGGCCCGAATACCGCATGCTGCTGATCGGCGCCGGCCAGCTCACCGAGTACCTGGCCACCATGGCCTTGTTCAGCGGCTTTGCCGTCACCGTGTGCGACCCGCGCGAAGAGTACCGCGGCGCCTGGAGCGTCGCCGGCGTCACCGTGCTGGCCGACATGCCCGATGACGTGGTGACGGCGTTCAGGCCCGACCGGCGCAGCTGCGTCGTGGCACTCACGCATGACCCCAAGCTGGACGACCTGGCATTGCTGGAGGCGTTGAAGACCGAGGCGTTCTACGTGGGCGCTATCGGCAGCCGCCGCAACAACGCGGCGCGCCAGCAGCGGATGATCGAGCACTTCGGCGAAACCGAGGCTTCGCTGGCCCGCCTGCGCGGGCCGATCGGCATCTACATCGGCAGCAAGACGCCACCCGAAATCGCGGTGAGCGTCATGGCTGAAATCCTGGCGGTGAAGAACGGCGTCGTGCTGCCGCGCGACATGGACGTGAGCCAGGCCAAGAATGGGCTGGCGGTGCCGGCCAACGATCCCGGCGAACTGGTCTGCGCGGTGTTGCCGCAGGCCGGGTGAGGGCGGTCCTGCCCTGAAACGACAACGCCGCCTCGCAGGCGGCGTTGTCTCGTTGCGCTGCGGTTACTTCCGGTACGCGTCCACCACCTGCTGCCCCTCAGGCCCGGCCTTGTCCAGCCATTCCTTGAGCATGGTGTCGCCGACCTTCTTCATGTCGGCCTTGAGCGCGGCGGACGGCGTGTGGATGGTCATGCCGTTGGCCTTGAGCTTCTCGATCGATTCCTTGTTGACGCGCTGGCTGGCGGCCCAGCCGCGGGCTTCGGCTTCCGCGCCAGCTTTCATTACCGCGTCCTGGGTGGCCTTGTCCAGTGCATTGAAGGCGGCGCGGTTGACGATGACCGCGTTCTTGGGCAACCAGGCCTGGGTGTCGTACCAGTTCTTGATGTGCTCGTAGGTCTTGCTGTCCACGCCGGTGGAGCCGGAAGACATGTAGGACTCGATCACGCCCGTCGCCATGGCTTGTGACAGCTCGGCGGCCTGCACCGTGACGGGCTGGGCGCCCACCAGTTCGGCGATGCGCGCGGTGGCCGGGCTGTAGGCGCGCCACTTCAGGCCTTTCATGTCCGACGCTGAATTGATGAGTTTCTTGGAATAGATGCCCTGGGGCGGCCATGCCACGGCGTACAGCAGGAACATGCCCTGCTCGGCAAGCTTCTTGTCGAGAGCGGGCTTTTGCGCCTTGTACAGCTTCATGGCGGAGTCGTAGCTGTCGGCCAGGAAGGGCAGGCCGTCAGTGCCGAAAATTTGCCATTCGTTCTGGTAGTTGACCAGCAGGATCTCGCCGATCTGCGCCTGGCCTTGCTGCACCGCGCGCTTGATCTCGGGCGCCTTGAACAGCGAAGCGTTGGCATGCACCGTGATCTTGAGCTTGCCGCCGGTGGCTTTGTCGACGTCGTTGGCGAACTGCGTCAGGGTCTCGGTGTGGAAGTTGCTGGCCGGGTAGGCCGCCGGCAGGTCCCACTTGGCCTGGGCAAAGGCCTGCGAGGCCAGCACCAGTGCGGCTGCGGAAATTGCATACTTGAGTTTCATGTTCGCTCCAGGACAATGGGGGTTGTGGACAATCGCCCGAGAATAAGTGCAAACCCCGTGCCGGCAGACCCGGTTTTACCCCCGGTGAATGCGCGGCTGGGTGGCGGTTTCCTGGGCGTGTTGATGCTCGACACCCGCTTTCCGCGGCCATTGGGCGACATCGGGCACCCCGAGAGCTTCGGCGTGCCAGTGCGCCAATCCGTCGTGCGGGAGGCATGGCCTGCCGAGGTAGTCACTTCCGCCGCCGCTTTGCGCGCCAGTGGCCTGCCCACGGCATTCATCCGGCAAGCCCAGGCCCTCGAGAGCGAGGGCGCCCTGGCGATCACCACCAGCTGCGGCTTCCTCGTTTTGCTGCAGCGCGAGCTGCAGGGAGCCGTGACGGTGCCGGTGGTGACTTCCAGCCTGTTGCAACTGCCCGAACTTCTGGCCCGCGAGTCGCGGGTGGGCGTGCTGACCATCAGCGCGCGGCACCTGGGCGCCGCGCACCTGCTGGCGGCCGGCGTGGCGCCGCAGCGGCTGGGGGACGTCATCGTGCAGGGGGTGGACCCGCAAGGCGAATTTGCCGGCGCCATCCTCGGCAACCGCGACACGCTCGACTTCGACAAGGCGCGCGCCGACGTGGTGGCCGCGGCCCTGGCGCTCAAGACGCGCGCGCCGGGACTGCGCAGCGTGGTGCTGGAGTGCACCAACTTGCCGCCCTATGCGGCACGCGTGCGCGAGGCCACCGGATTCGAGCTGCACTCCTTGCTCGATGCCAGGCCCTTGCTGCAGTGCTTCGGCAAATGAGACTGAGTTTCTAAATCAGTTTCTGCTGGGCCGAAGCGGCTCTGCTACATCTTCCCAGGCAGCCAGGTGGCGATACCCGGAAAGAACCACAGGATCAGGGCCATTGCGCACATCAGGAAGAAGAACGGCATGGTGACCCGGGAGATCCAGCCGATGTCGCGGCCCGTCATGCCCTGCAGCACGAACAGGTTGAAGCCCACCGGCGGGGTGATCTGCGCCATCTCCACCACGACCACGATGAAGACGCCGAACCAGATCAGGTCGATGCCGGCGGCCTGCACCGTCGGCAGGATCACGCCCATGGTCAGGACCACCATCGAGATTCCGTCCAGGAAGCAGCCCAGGATCACATAGAACAGCGCCAGGGCGACGATCAGCAGGAAAGGCGAAAGCCCCAGCGACGTGACGAACTCCGCCAGGTGCCGCGGCAAACCGATGTAGCCCATGGCCAGGGTCAGG
This sequence comes from Ramlibacter sp., assembly GCA_036675435.1. GTDB lineage: Bacteria > Pseudomonadota > Gammaproteobacteria > Burkholderiales > Burkholderiaceae_C > Ramlibacter. Next base: position 52,308 of record JAKFEZ010000220.1, read on the forward strand.
AACGCCGCGCCCGCCAGGATCAGCGCAATCATGCAGTACAGGCGGGTCGCGCCCATCAGCGATTCGCGGAACGTGGCCCAGTTCAGGGAGCGCTGCACCCCGGAGATGATCAGCGAGCCCACGACACCAACCGCCGCGGCCTCGGTCGCCGTCGCGACGCCGCTGTAGATCGAGCCCAGCACGGCGCCGATCAGGAGCACCACCGGTATCAGGTGGCGCGACTCGTACAGCTTTTCCTTGAAGGACTCGACCCGCTCGGGCACTGGAACGCGGTCGCGGTTCAGCAGTGCCCAGACGGCGATATAGCCGGAGAACAGCGACGCCAGCAGGATGCCCGGAAAGATGCCGGCCACGAACAGCTTGGCAATCGAGACATCGGCCGAGACCCCATAGACGATCATGATGATCGACGGCGGAATCAGCAGGCCCAGGGTGCCGGCGCCGGCCAGCGATCCGATGGTGATGTCGTCGGGGTACCCGCGCTTGCCCAATTCAGGCAGCGTCATCTTGCCGATGGTCGCGCAGGTGGCCGCCGACGAGCCCGACACTGCGGCGAAGATCGTGCAGCCGATCACGTTGGTGTGCAGCAGCCGCCCCGGCAAGCGACTGACCCAGGGCGCCAGGCCCCGGAACATGCTTTCGCTGAGCTTGGTTCGAAACAGGATCTCTCCCATCCAGATGAACAGCGGCAAGGCCGTGAGCGTCCAGCTCGACGCGGCGCCCCAGACCGTGACGGCCATGGCATCGCCGGCCGGGCGGGACGAGAACAGCTGCATGCCGATCCAGGCCACACCGGCCAGCGTGAGGCCGATCCATACGCTGCTGCCCAGCAGGGCGAACAGCGAGACGATCAGCAAGACAGTGATGGCAACGTCATTCATGGTGCAGCGCCTCCTCGGAGCCGAGCGCTGTGCGTCGGCCTTGCAGCTCCAGCACCCAATCGTCCACGAAGGCGATGAACAGGATGATGGTGCCCACGGCCATGGCGATCTGCGGAATCCACAGCGGCGTCGCATCGCTGCTGGTGGACATGTCGTTGATGGAGTGCGAGACCCAGGCCAGCCGCACGGAATAAACGGCGAAC
>JAKFEZ010000190.1:0-2237 GCA_036675435.1 Ramlibacter sp.
GGGCCTGGCGCTGCTCAACGGCACCCAGGTCTCCACCGCGCTGGCGCTGGCCGGCCTGTTCGGCGCCGAGCAGGTATTTGCCGCGGGCCTGGTGTCCGGCGCGCTGTCGCTGGAAGCCGTGCAGGGCTCGATCAAGCCGTTTGACGCGCGGGTGCATGCCGCGCGCGGCCAGCCCGGCCAGATGGCCGTGGCGGCGGCGGTGCGCACCCTGCTGGAAGGCAGCGAGATCGTGCCCTCGCACCCCGACTGCGGCCGCGTGCAGGACCCGTATTCGATCCGCTGCGTGCCCCAGGTCATGGGCGCCTGCCTGGACAACCTGCAGCACGCTGCCCGGGTGCTGCAGATCGAGGCCAACGCCGCCTCTGACAACCCGCTGGTCTTCGACAACGGTGACGTGATCTCCGGCGGCAACTTCCACGCCGAGCCGGTGGCCTTTGCGGCCGACATCATCGCACTGGCCGTTGCCGAGATTGGCGCGATTGCCGAGCGCCGCCTGGCGCTGCTGCTCGACACCGGCCTCTCCGGCCTGCCGCCCTTCCTGGTGCGCGATGGCGGTGTCAACTCCGGCTTCATGATTGCCCAGGTCACCGCCGCCGCGCTGGCCTCGGAAAACAAATCCCTGGCGCACCCGGCCAGCGTGGACAGCCTGCCCACCTCGGCCAACCAGGAGGACCATGTGTCGATGGCGACCTTCGCCGCGCGCCGCCTGGGCGAGATGGTGAACAACACCGCCGTCGTCGTCGGTATCGAGGCCATGGGCGCGGCGCAGGGTATTGAACTCAAGCGCGGCCTGAAAAGCTCCCCGCTGATCGAAGCCGAGTTCGCCCGCATCCGCCAGAAGGTGGCCTTCCTCGACCAGGACCGCTTCCTCGCGAGCGACGTCGAAGCGATGCGCCAGTGGGCCTTGCACAGCGACTGGCCCGCCGCCCTGCAGCAGATCCTGCCGAGCCACGCCACCGCAGCCTGAGGCCGGCCCTGAACCCAACCCTGACCTGAACCTCATTCCAACCGTTTTATCCAGGAGATCGCCATGAACGCCAAGGATTCCTTCATTGCCCCCACCGACGCCACAACCGATATCCAAAGCGGCACCCTTGTCGACCCGCGCGTCGACCCCACCCGTGTGATCCGCGCGCCGCGCGGCAGCCAGCTCCATTGCAAAAGCTGGCTCACCGAAGCCGCCTTTCGCATGATCCAGAACAACCTCGACCCCGAGGTGGTCGAGAACCCGCAAAGCCTGGTGGTCTACGGCGGCATCGGCCGCGCCGCGCGCGACTGGGCCTGCTTCGACCAGATCCTGGCTTCGCTGAAAGAACTGAACGATGATGAATCGCTGTTGATCCAGTCAGGCAAGCCCGTGGGCGTGTTCAAGACCCACGCCAACGCGCCCCGCGTGCTGATCGCCAACTCCAACCTGGTGCCCAAGTGGGCCAACTGGGAACACTTCAACGAGCTCGACCGCAAGGGCCTGTTCATGTATGGCCAGATGACGGCCGGCAGCTGGATCTACATCGGCAGCCAGGGCATCGTGCAGGGCACCTTCGAGACCTTCGTCGAGGCCGGCCGCCAGCATTACAACAATAGCCTGGCCGGCAAATGGATACTGACCGCCGGCCTGGGCGGCATGGGCGGCGCGCAGCCGCTGGCCGCCACGCTCGCCGGCGCGGTATCGCTCAACATCGAGTGCCAGCAGAGCAGCATCGACTTTCGCCTGCGCACCCGCTACGTGGACAAGCAGGCCAAGGACATCGACGATGCGCTGGCGCTGATCAAGCACCACACTGAGCGCAATGAGGCCGTGTCGATCGCGCTGCTGGGCAATGCCGCCGACATCCTGCCCGAGCTGGTGAAACGCGCCAAAACCGGTGCCATCAAGCCTGACCTGGTCACTGACCAGACCTCGGCCCACGACCTGATCAACGGCTACCTGCCTCGCGGCTGGAGCGTGGCGCAGTGGAAGGCCGCGCAACAGGATCCGGCGCAGCACAAGCGCCTGACGGACGAAGCCGCCCAAAGCTGCGCCGCGCATGTGCAGGCCATGCTGGACTTCCAGTCCATGGGCATCCCAACCGTGGACTACGGCAACAACATTCGCCAGGTGGCCTTCGACCAGGGCGTGAAAAACGCCTTTGATTTCCCCGGCTTCGTGCCCGCCTACATCCGCCCGCTGTTCTGCGAAGGCAAGGGCCCGTTCCGCTGGGTCGCGCTCTCCGGCGACCCGGAAGACATCTACAAGA
>JAKFEZ010000079.1:0-12845 GCA_036675435.1 Ramlibacter sp.
TCAAGTCCAGCTGCGGAACCACGTACTTGGACATGCTTTCTCCAATAATTGTAGAAATTATGTCCGAATTGTAGAAACGCCTCCGAACCCTGATGAGGTGCGGAGGCGCATGAACACTGGTGGCCTGGGGCGGAATCGAACCACCGACACGCGGATTTTCAATCCGCTGCTCTACCAACTGAGCTACCGGGCCGTGAGCCGGCAATTATATATCAGCCGCCTCGCTTGCCTCTCGACAGGTCCACACCCAGCTGCTTGAGCTTGCGATACAGGTGCGTGCGCTCCAGTCCGGTCTTTTCCGCCACGCGGGTCATGGAGCCGCCTTCCTTGGCCAGGTGAAATTCGAAGTAGGATTTTTCGAACTCGTCGCGGGCGTCGCGTAGCGGCTTGTCCAATTCGAACAGCTGCCGCGCCTGCGGGCCGAGTTCGGCCACAGGTGGCAGGCTCTGGCCGCCGGTCATGGCGGCTTCCACCGTCAACTCGACCACTGGCGCCGGCGCGACGCCTGGGGCTCCGGGCTTGCGCGGGGCGGCGCCGTTGTTGCGCGCCAGCCCGGCCTCGACGGCCTTCAGCAGCTTCTGCATCGTGATCGGCTTTTCCAGAAACGACTGGGCGCCGATCTTGGTCGCTTCCACCGCGGTCTCGATGGTGGCGTGGCCGCTCATCATGATGACCGGCATGCTGAGCAGGCCGGTAGTGGACCATTCCTTCAGCAGCGTGACGCCGTCGGTGTCGGGCATCCAGATGTCCAGCAAGACCAGGTCGGGCCGCGAACGATTGCGAGCGCCGCGCGCCTGCGCCGCGTTCTCGGCCAGTTCGACGTTGTGGCCCTCGTCATTGAGTATTTCGGAGAGCAGGTCGCGAATGCCCAGTTCGTCATCGACCACCAAGATATTTGCCATGATTTCCCGAGCTGCCCTTGCGGCCGAGGGGGCAGGTGTTGCTACGCCGCAACTGCGAATGATAGCGACACTTGAGCACCCTGGATGACGCCATTTTCGATGCGGTTCTTCAAGTCGACCCGCGCGCCGTGCTCATCGGCGATTTTCTTGACGACAGCGAGGCCGAGCCCGGTGCCTTTGGCCTTGGTGGTGACGTAGGGCTCAAACGCTCGTTTAAGGATGTGGTCGGGGAAGCCAGCACCACTGTCCTGCACGATCAGGCGGGCCCGCCTGGAGGTCTCATTCCACTGCGTCATCACCATCACCTGCCGCAGCGCACAGCCTTCGGTAGCGTCCTGGGCATTTTGCAACAGGTTGTGAATGATCTGCCGCAACTGTTGCGCATCGCCCATGACCTTGGGGCATCGCGGGTCGAGCTCCATGGTCACTGGCACATGAGCCGAGGCGTCGCCGCGCTCGCCGCCTTCGCGGGCGTAGAGCTGCAGCACTTCGGTGATCAGCGCATTCAGGTCGACGGGTTTCAGTTCGGCCGCGGGCAAGCGCGCGTAGTCGCGAAACTCGTTCACCAGCCGCTTCATGGCATCCACCTGGTCGACGATGGTGCGCACGGACTTGGTGAGGATCGCCTGCTCGACCTCGCCCACCTTGCCGGCCAGCTTGATCTCCAGCCGCTCCGCCGACAGCTGGATCGGTGTCAAAGGGTTCTTGATCTCGTGCGCCAGGCGGCGGGCGACCTCGCCCCAGGCCTGCGCCCGCTGCGCCGACACGATCTCGGAGATGTCGTCGAACACCAGCAGCCGCGCCGCGCGACCGGGCATGTCGGCCGGCATTTCGGCGCCGCGCGCCACGATCGTCACGGTGTTCTGGGTCGGCCCGGTGGGGGCTGCGTTGAGCTCGAACGATTGCTGCCAATGGTCCAGCCCGTGCTGGCGGCGTTCGTTCATGTAATCGTCGAACTGCTGCTGCACGGCCCGGCCGAAGCCTTCGATGCCTTCGACTTCGCTGAGCGGCGCGCCCTCATAGACTGCCAGCGGCACCCGCAGGATACGCGTCGCGCCGGGGTTGGACGACAGGATCTTGCCCTTTTCGTCCAGCACGATCACCCCGGCCGTGAGGTTGTCCAGGATGGTCTGCAGGTGGGCGCGGGCGGCGTTGACCTGGCCCATGCTCTTGTCGACGGCGGCGCGGGCGTCGGCCAGCTGCTGCGTCATTTCGGCGAACGAGCGGGTCAAGCCGCCCAGTTCGTCCTTGCCCTGCAAGGCGGGCTTGGGGCTCAGGTCGCCGGCCGCGACTTCGCGCACGCCGGCCGCCAGCAGCAGCAGCGGCCGGGCCAGCTGGTTGCCAAAAATGATGGCCAGCAGCACCGCGCCGAAGACCGCCAGGAACAGCGCCAGCGTGAGCGTGCCGATGTACATCCGACGCAGGCCGTCGCGCGCCAGCGCACGCTCCTGATACTCGCGGTTGGCTTCCTGCACGGCGATGGCATTGGCCACCAGCGTGGGCGGCAGGCTTTGCACCACCTGCAGCACGCGCGGCTCGGTCAGCATGCCCAGGCTGGGGTGCGACACCACGGCCAGCGCCTTGATGCGCGCATTACCGACGGCGTTGAGTCCCGGGTCGTCCAGCCCTTCGATCACCGCCAGCGAGCGCTGGGTCCGCAAGTTACGCAACTGCTGGGGCGTGGGGCGCTCGGGGTTGAGCTGAAACCGGGATTGCCCGGCGCTCGCGATCAGCTGACCCGAGCCGCTCCACAGCAGCACGTCGTTGGCCGGCAGTTGCTCGCGCAGGCGCTCCAGGGCGAGCGGCGCGGAGGTGTCGGGCGTGTCGGCCAGCTGTACCGCGGCCGCACGGGTCTTGTTGGCCAGGTCGCCGGCCAGCGTGTCCAGCGTGGCACGCCCCAGGCTCAGGCCGGCGTCCAGCGCGCCTTCCACCTTCACGTCGAACCAGCTCTCGATGGAGCGCGAGACGAACTGGTAGGACACCACGTAGATCAGCATGCCGGGCATGAAGCCGACCAGCGCAAAAATGGCAGCCACCTTGACCAGCAGGCGGCTGCCGAACTTGCCCCGGCGCAGCCTGGACGCCAGGCGCACGGCCACCCAGGCAATGACCAGCAGCAACACGCCGGCCACCACCATGTTGATGATGAACAGGCGCCCGTAGTTGCGCTCGTACAGCTCGCGGTTGTTGGTGGCCTGCGTCAGCAGGAACAGCAAGACGATGCCGATCGCGGCGATCACCGCGATGGCCACGCCCACGGCCCAGCGGAAGGCGCGCGATGACCGCAGCGGAAAGCGCGGCGCCGGGCCGGCCCGCGGATCGGTGCTCATCGTGCGCTCTCGACAGTCAAGCGCTGGTTGCGCATGGCTGCGATGTTCCAGTCGGAATGGCCCACGGCACCGATCTGGAACGGCCGGGGCAGCTGGGAGACGTCCAGACGGAACCGAAAGTCGACGTTGTAGCGGACATCCGGCTCGACCTCGTCCGCATCGGCGATCTTCCAGTGCGAAATGCGCTGGATCGCCGCCAGCGCTTCCTCGCGGGTGTCGAAGGTCTGCCCCAGCGCCAGGCCCGAGTTGCCGATCGGCATGGACGAGACCACCAGGCGCCAGCGCCGGGTCAGCGGCTGGTAGGACAGCCGCATGTGGCGCGCGGCCGAGGCGACTTGCTTGTCGTACCAGTACCAGCGGTCGCGCAGCAGCGCCGCCTCGGCCACGAAGAACATGGGAATGCCCTTGGCGAGTGCGTCGTCGATGACTTCGGGCAACTCGAATTTCACGGCCGCGGAGAGCAGCACCCCTTCATCGCTGCGCTCGACCCGAAGCTGGCTGATCTCCGTCACGGAAGGCTCGGCCCGCACCACGGGCGCGAAAAGCAGCGCGCAGCAGGCGATAGCGCCCCACAAGGCGAGCTCAAGCGCCCGGCCGAGCCGCCCCCTCGGCAGCGGCCTGTTTTTCGAGTAGTGCGTAATAGAAACCGTCGTGATCACCCTCCAGATTGTCCGGGACGCCCTTGGCGTTTACCCCGCTTTGGGGCACTAAATGGCCGGGGGCAGACCGCATTAGCGCGTCTTTGTTGTGCGCAAGAAACGTTTGCGCCTGCAGCTCACCCTCGGCGCGGAACACCGAACAGGTGCAATAGAGCAGCCGTCCGCCGGGCTTGAGCAGGGGCCACAGCAGCGCCAGCAGGCGCGCCTGCAGCGCGGCCAGCTGGCCGATGTCGCTCTCGCGCCGCAACCAGCGCACATCGGGGTGGCGGCGTACGATGCCCGAAGCGGTGCACGGGGCGTCGAGCAAAATGGCATCGAAGAGCCGACCATCCCACCAGTCGGCAGGCCGTGCCGCGTCGGCAGCGATCACCTGGGCGTCAAGGCCCAGTCGGCGCAGCGTCTCGTGAATCCGTTCGCAGCGCGCGGAGTCGATGTCCAACGCCGTCACCTCGGCCTCGGCGAGTTCCAGCAAGTGCGCCGTCTTGCCGCCGGGCGCGGCGCAGGCATCGAGAATGTGCAGCTTCGCCCCGAAATCCGGCGCGAGAAGTCCCTGCAGCAGCAATGGCGCCGCCAGCTGGGCGGCGGCGTCCTGCACCGACACGACGCCATCGGCGAAGCCTGGAATATCGTGGACCGGGCGGGCGCGATCGAGCACCAAGCCGTGTGGGCCGACCGCCGATGCCTCGACGCCGGCCTGCGACAGCACCTGCAGCCAGCCCGGCACATCTGACTTTCTCGCATTCACCCGCAAGGTCATCGGCGCCTGCGCATTGCTGGCTTCCAGGATGCCCTGCCACTGCGCCGGATGGTCCCGCTTCAGCCGCTCGATCCACCAGCGCGGGTGGTTCCAGCGGGCGACCGGGTCTTGGTCGGTGGCCGCCAGCAGCACCTCGCGCTCGCGCAGAAAGCGGCGCAGACACGCGTTGATGAAATTAGCCTGCGCCCGCGTGCCGCTGCCGCGCTTGGCGGCCTCGACTGCCTGGTCGACCAGCGTGAACACCTCATAGGGCGCCTGCGCTTCGTCCCAGCCTAGTGCCAATGCCGTGCACAGCAAGGCGTCTGCGGCAGGCGGCGGCGCGCGGCGCGCCAGCAAATGGCGCAGCGCCTCGGCCCGGCCCAGGTGGCGCAACGCCTGGAAAGCCAGGGCCTGTGCGCCAGGCCGCAGGCCAGCCTCGATGCGCGCCATGGCCGGCGTGGCCGACTGCCCTGCCCGCACTGCGGCCACCACTTCGGCGGCGGCCTGCAGCAGGCGCCACAATGGCAGGGACGAGCCGACAGGCTGCGGCGATCGGTCAGGGCCAGAAGGGGCCGGCGTCACATCGCGGCTCACTGCAGCGGCGCCGGCGGCGCGAGCGGGCCCACCCCCCGGCCCGGCTTGAAACCGAACAGCCAAGCCAGCAGCAGCGCCGGAAATTGGGCGATGGCGGCGTTGTAGCGCGCCACAGCCAGATTGAACTGCTCAGTGGCCGCGTGGGCCTGGGCCGCCAGTTGAGCCCGCCGCTGCGTCACCGTGTCCGGAAGTCGCGGCCCGGCCAGATCGTGGGCGTCGTCGCGCTCCGCCCGCTCCCAAGCCATGGCCAGAACCGCCTGCGCGGCGCTCAAAGCCGCGATCTCCTCGGCCTCCAAAGGGCGATGGCGAGCAGCCGCGAGCGAAGCCGCGAACTGCGTGGCCGCGCCGTGCAGTCCAGCCCAGAACGATCGATCGTCATCCAGCGCGGCCGGCTGCGTCGCCTCTGCCGCGGGCAGCTGGTGGCGAACCAGGTCGATCTGCTTGGACAACTCGGCCTCCAGGCCGGCGAAGGCGGTCTTGGCATCCGCTCGCAGGCGCACCAGCCGGTTGTAGGCGCCCACTACCCAGAACAGCAACAGGGCGGCCGCGGCCCATAGAACGACTGAAGTTGGCATCGACCCGGCAATCCCCATGAAAAAAGCGCCCCGGCCTGCAGCAGGCCGGGGCGCTAGTTTACGGGCTAAACCGCGCGCTTACTCGGTGGCAGCGCCTTCGTTCGCCTCGGGCGCCATGGCGCCCTCGGTCGCACTGGCCAGCTCGGCGGCTTCGGAATCGGCGATCGCGCGGCGCTCGGCCTCGTCCATCTGGTCCTTGGCCTTGCGCGCCTGGTGATACGCCATGCCGGTGCCCGCGGGGATCAGGCGGCCGACGATGACGTTTTCCTTCAGGCCACGCAACTCGTCGCGCTTGCCCATGATCGCCGCCTCGGTCAGCACCCGCGTGGTTTCCTGGAAGGAAGCCGCGGAAATGAACGAGTCGGTCGACAGCGAGGCCTTGGTGATGCCCAGCAGCAAGTTGCTGTAGGTCGGCGGGATCTTGCCCTCGGCGCGCAAGGCGTCGTTGGTGTCCAGGATCTCCGAACGCTCGACCTGCTCGCCGGCGATGTAGCCCGACTCGCCAACGTTCTCGACCACGACCCGGCGCAGCATCTGGCGAACGATCACCTCGATGTGCTTGTCGTTGATCTTCACGCCCTGCAAGCGGTACACGTCCTGCACTTCGTCGACGATGTAGCGGGCCAGCTCCTCAGCGCCCAGCAGCCGCAGGATGTCCTGGGGATCGGCCGGGCCGTCGACCACCGACTCGCCCTTGTTGACCACCTGGCCCTCGTGCACCAGGATGTTCTTCTCCTTGGGCACCAGTTCTTCCCAGACCTTGCCGTCCGGATCGGTGATCTGCATGCGGATCTTGCCCTTGGTCTCCTTGCCGAACGACACCGTGCCGGTGATCTCGGCCAGCACGCCCTTGTCCTTGGGCGAGCGGGCTTCGAACAGCTCGGCCACGCGCGGCAAGCCGCCCGTGATGTCGCGGGTCTTCTGGCCTTCGATCGGGATCCGCGCCAGCACTTCGCCGCCGGCTACGTCCTGGCCGTCGCGCACCTGAATCAGCGCGCCCACCGGGAAACCGATGGTCACCGAGTGGTCGGTGCCCGGGATCTTCACCTCGTTGCCCTGGGCGTCGATCAGCTTGACCTGCGGGCGGATCAGCTTGGCCGAGCGCTTCGGGTCGAACTTGATCACCACCAGCGTCGACAGGCCGGTGACTTCGTCCACCTGCTTGGCGACCGTGAGGCCCTCCTCGACGTTCTCGAAGTGCACCTTGCCGGCGAACTCGGTAATGATCGGGCGGGTCAGCGGATCCCAGTTGGCCAGGATCGTGCCGGCCTTCACCGACTGGTCGGCCTTCACGGCCAGGATCGCGCCGTACGGCACCTTGTGGCGCTCGCGCTCGCGGCCGTGCTCGTCGTGAATGACGATCTCGCCGGAGCGGGCGATCACCACCAGCTCGTTCTTGCTGTTGGTCACGTAGCGCATCGTGCTGTTGAAGCCGATCACGCCGTTGGACTTGGCATCCACGCTGGAGGCGATGGCGGCGCGCGAAGCGGCGCCGCCGATGTGGAACGTGCGCATCGTCAGCTGGGTGCCCGGCTCGCCGATCGACTGTGCGGCAATGACGCCGACAGCTTCGCCGACGTTGACCAGGCCGCCACGGCCCAGGTCGCGGCCGTAGCACTTGGCGCACAGGCCGAAGCGGGTGGCGCAGGTCAGTGCCGTGCGGACCTTCACTTCGTCGACGCCGGTGGCTTCGAGCTGCTCGATCACGTCTTCGTCCAGCATGGCGCCGGCTTCCACCAGCACCGCGCGGCTCTCGGGGTGCAGCACGTCCTCGGCCGCGACCCGGCCGAGAATACGGTCGCGCAGCGATTCGATGACTTCACCGCCTTCGACGATGGCGCGCATCAGCGAGCCGTCGTGGGTTCCGCAATCGACCTCGATGACCACCAGGTCCTGCGTCACGTCGACCAGGCGGCGCGTCAGGTAGCCGGAGTTCGCGGTCTTCAGCGCCGTGTCCGCCAGGCCCTTTCGGGCGCCGTGGGTGGAGATGAAGTACTGCAGCACGTTCAGGCCTTCGCGGAAGTTCGCCGTGATCGGGGTCTCGATGATCGAGCCGTCCGGCTTGGCCATCAGGCCCCGCATGCCCGCCAGCTGGCGAATCTGCGCGGCCGAGCCACGCGCGCCCGAGTCGGCCATCATGTAGATGGAATTGAACGACTCCTGGTCCACTTCATTGCCGTGGCGGTCGATGGTCTTTTCCTTGGCCAGCTGGGCCATCATGACCTTGGACACTTCGTCGCCGGCCTTGCCCCAGATGTCCACCACCTTGTTGTAGCGCTCGCCGGAGGTGACGAGGCCCGAGGTGTACTGCTGCTCGATCTCCTTCACTTCCTTTTCGGCGCGGGCGATGATTTCCGGCTTCTGCGGCGGCACCAGCATGTCGTCCACGCAGATCGAGATGCCCGCCTTGGTGGCCAGCCGGAAGCCGTTTTGCAACAGCTTGTCGGCGAACACCACGGTTTCCTTCAGGCCGCACTTGCGGAACGAGGCGTTGATCAGCTTGGAGATTTCCTTCTTCTTCAGCGCCTTGTTGAGGTTGGAGAATGGCAGGCCCTTGGGCAGGATCTCCGATAGCAGCGCGCGGCCGACCGTCGTTTCGACGATCGATGTCGAGGCCACGAACTCGTTGCTGTCCTTGTCCTTGTTCCACTCGGTCAGGCGCACGTTCACCTTGGCGGTGAGCTCGACTTGGTTGGCGTCGAGCGCGCGCTGCACTTCGCCCACGTCGGCGAAGATCATGCCTTCGCCACGGGCGTTGATGCGCTCGCGGGTGGTGTAGTACAGGCCCAGCACCACGTCCTGCGAAGGAACGATGGCGGGTTCGCCGTTGGCGGGGAACAGCACGTTGTTGGACGCCAGCATCAGGGTGCGGCATTCCATCTGCGCTTCCACCGACAGCGGCACGTGGACGGCCATCTGGTCGCCGTCGAAGTCGGCGTTGAAGGCAGCGCAAACCAGCGGGTGCAGCTGGATCGCCTTGCCCTCGATCAGGATGGGCTCGAACGCCTGGATGCCCAGGCGGTGAAGCGTGGGTGCGCGGTTGAGCATGATCGGATGCTCTTTGATCACCTCTTCGAGGATGTCCCAGACCACCGGCGTGCCCGATTCGACTTCCTTCTTCGCCGCCTTGATGGTGGTGGCGATGCCCATGGCTTCCAGGCGCGAGAAGATGAAGGGCTTGAACAGCTCCAGCGCCATCAGCTTGGGCAGGCCGCACTGGTGCAGCTTGAGGGTCGGGCCCACGGTGATCACCGAACGGCCCGAGTAGTCGACCCGCTTGCCCAGCAAGTTCTGGCGGAAGCGGCCGCTCTTGCCCTTGATCATGTCGGCCAAGGACTTCAGGGCGCGCTTGTTGGCGCCGGTCATGGCCTTGCCGCGACGGCCGTTGTCCAGCAAGCTGTCCACCGCTTCCTGCAGCATCCGCTTTTCGTTGCGGGCGATGATCTCCGGAGCCTTCAGCTCCAGCAGGCGGCGCAGGCGCGAGTTGCGGTTGATGACGCGGCGGTACAGGTCGTTCAGGTCGGAGGTCGCGAAGCGGCCGCCATCCAGCGGCACCAGCGGACGCAGGTCCGGCGGCAGCACCGGCAGCACGTCCATCACCATCCACTCGGGCTTGATGCCGGACTTCTTGAAGGCTTCCAGCACCTTCAGGCGCTTGGCGTTCTTCTTGACCTTGACTTCGGAGCCGGTCAGGTCGCCGCGCAGCTTCTCGATCTCGATGTCGATGTCGATCCCCATCAGGAGATCCTTGATGCCCTCGGCGCCCATCTTGGCGATGTACTCATCACCGTATTCCTTGCGCTTGGCCTCGTAGTCGTCCTCGGACATGATGCTGAACTTCTTCAGCGGGGTCATGCCGGGGTCGGTGACCACATAGGCTTCGAAGTACAGCACGCGCTCGATGTCGCGCAGCGTCATGTCCAGCACCAGGCCCAGCCGCGAAGGCAGCGACTTCAGGAACCAGATGTGGGCGCACGGTGCGGCCAGGTCGATGTGGCCCATGCGCTCGCGGCGCACCTTGGTCTGGGTGACTTCAACGCCGCACTTCTCGCAGATGACGCCGCGATGCTTCAGGCGCTTGTACTTGCCGCACAGGCACTCGTAGTCCTTGATGGGCCCGAAGATTTTGGCGCAGAACAGGCCGTCGCGCTCGGGTTTGAAGGTACGGTAGTTGATGGTTTCCGGCTTCTTGACTTCGCCGAAAGACCACGAGCGGATCTTCTCGGGCGACGCCATGCCGATGCGGATGGCATCGAAATGCTCGTCCGGCGTGAACTGCTTGAACAGGTCGAGTAGTGATTTCATTGACTCATTCCTTCTCTTAATCAGTTGGGGTCAGAGCACAATTTGCTTCGCAAATTCGTGATCTGACCCGCAAAAACTCAGGACCGTTCCAGTTCCATGTCGATGCCCAAGGAACGGATTTCCTTGACCAGGACATTGAACGATTCCGGCATGCCGGCTTCGATGGCGTGCTCGCCCTTGACGATGCTTTCGTACACCTTGGTGCGGCCCTGCACGTCGTCCGACTTCACCGTCAGCATTTCCTGCAGGGTGTAGGCGGCGCCGTAGGCTTCCAGCGCCCACACTTCCATCTCGCCGAAGCGCTGGCCGCCGAACTGCGCCTTGCCGCCCAGCGGCTGCTGCGTGACCAGGCTGTACGGGCCGGTGGAGCGCGCGTGCATCTTGTCGTCCACCAGATGGTGCAGCTTCAGCACGTGCATGTAGCCGATGGTGACGGGACGCTCGAACTGGTCGCCGGTGCGGCCGTCGCACAGCATGGCCTGCGTGCGCGTGGCCGTGAGGCCCTTGACCTTCATGACGTCTTCCGGGTAAGCCAGCTTCAGCATGCCGCGGATTTCCTCTTCGGAGGCGCCGTCGAACACCGGCGTGGCGAACGGGATGCCCTTGGAGAGGTTCTCGGCCATTTCCAGCACGTCCCGGTCTTCCAGCTTGGCAAGGTCTTCCTTGCGGCCCGAGCCGTTGTACAGCTGGTCCAGGAACTTGCGCAGCTCGGCCTGCTTGGCCTCGGCCTGCAGCATGTCGCCGATGCGCTGGCCGATGCCCTTGGCGGCCCAGCCCAGGTGCACTTCGAGCACCTGGCCGACGTTCATGCGCGAAGGCACGCCCAGCGGGTTCAGCACGATGTCGCACGGCGTTCCGTCGGCCATGTAGGGCATGTCCTCGACCGGCACGATCTTGGAGACCACGCCCTTGTTGCCGTGGCGGCCGGCCATCTTGTCGCCAGGTTGCAGGCGGCGCTTGACGGCCAGGTAGACCTTGACCATCTTCAGCACGCCCGCGGGCAGCTCGTCGCCCTGCGTCAGCTTCTTGCGCTTTTCTTCGAAAGCCAGGTCGAAGCTGTGGCGAGTCTGCTCCAGCGAGTTCTTGATCGACTCGAGCTGGGTGGCGACTTCGTCTTCGGCCGGGCGGATGTCGAACCAGTGGAACTTCTCGACGGAGGCCAGGTAGGCCTTGTCGATCTTGGTGCCCTTGGCCAGCTTCTGCGGCCCGCCATTGGCGACCCTGCCGTTCAGCAGCTTTTCGATCCGGTCGAACGCGTCGGCTTCGACGATGCGCAGCTGGTCGTTCAGGTCCAGGCGGAAGCGCTTCAGTTCATCGTCGATGATCTGTTGCGCGCGCTTGTCGCGCTGGATGCCTTCACGGGTGAAGACCTGCACGTCGATCACGGTGCCTTGCGAGCCCTGGTCCACGCGCAGCGAGGTGTCCTTCACATCCGATGCCTTCTCGCCGAAGATTGCGCGCAGCAGCTTCTCTTCGGGCGTGAGAGTGGTTTCGCCCTTGGGCGTGACCTTGCCGACCAGCGTGTCGCCAGGCTGCACTTCGGCGCCGACGTAGATGATGCCGGACTCGTCCAGGCGATTCAGCTGCTGCTCGGACAGGTTGGGGATATCGCGGGTGATTTCCTCTGCGCCCAGCTTGGTGTCGCGGGCCATCACCACCAGCTCCTCGATGTGGATCGAGGTGTAGCGGTCGTCGGCGACGACGCGTTCGCTGATCAGGATCGAGTCCTCGAAGTTGTAGCCGTTCCAGGGCATGAACGCCACCAGCATGTTCTGGCCCAGGGCCAGCTCGCCCAGGTCGGTCGATGCGCCGTCGGCGACCACGTCGCCCTTGGCGATCTGGTCGCCGCGCTTGACGATCGGGCGCTGGTGGATGTTGGTGTTCTGGTTGGAACGCTGATACTTGATCAGGTTGTAGATGTCCACGCCGACTTCACCGGCCTGGGCCTCGGCGTCGTTGACGCGCACCACGATGCGGGTGGCGTCGACATAGTCGACGACGCCGCCGCGCGTGGCGGTGACCACGGTGCCGGAGTCGACCGCGGAAACGCGCTCGATGCCGGTTCCGACGAAGGCCTTTTCCGGGCGCAGCACCGGCACGGCCTGGCGCTGCATGTTGGCGCCCATCAGCGCGCGGTTCGCGTCATCGTGCTCGAGGAACGGCACCAGCGAGGCGGCCACCGACACGATCTGCGCCGGCGACACGTCCATGTACTGGATGCGGTCGGCGCTGACGAGGATCGATTCGCCGGCCTCACGCGCGGAAACCAGCTCGCCGGTCAGCTTGCCGTCCTTGTCCAGGATCGCGTTGGCCTGGGCAATGACGTACTTGCCTTCCTCGATGGCCGACAGGTAGTCGATTTCCATCGTGACCTTGCTGTCGATGACACGGCGATACGGCGTTTCGATGAAACCGTATTCGTTCAGGCGGGCGTACAGGGCCAGCGAGTTGATCAGGCCGATGTTCGGGCCTTCCGGCGTCTCGATCGGGCACACGCGGCCGTAGTGGGTGACGTGCACGTCGCGCACTTCGAAGCCGGCGCGCTCGCGCGTCAGGCCGCCCGGGCCCAGGGCCGAGACGCGGCGCTTGTGCGTGATCTCGGACAGTGGGTTGGTCTGGTCCATGAACTGCGATAGCTGCGAGGCGCCGAAGAACTCCTTGAGCGCCGCGGAAATCGGCTTGGAGTTGATCAGGTCGTGCGGCATCAGCGGCTCTTGCTCGGCCTGACCGAGGCGCTCCTTGAC
>JAKFEZ010000196.1:0-12823 GCA_036675435.1 Ramlibacter sp.
CGCAGGTGAGGCGGCCGACGTTCCGAGTGCACGATGCCCCGCCCCGAGGTCATCCAGTTGATGGCGCCCGGCTCGATCAGCTGCTCGGTGCCCAGACTGTCGCGGTGCATCATGGCGCCTTCGAACAGGTAGGTCACCGTGGCCAGCCCGATGTGCGGATGGGGCCTGACGTCGTGGTTGACGCCGGGCAGTTCCGTCACGGGGCCGAAATGATCGAAGAAGATGAACGGTCCCAGGCTGCGCTGCTGCGCCGCCGGCAGCAGCCTGCGCACCTTGAAGCCGCCGCCCAGGTCTTTCTCGTGCCCGGTGAGTTGCCGCTGGATACTCATGATGCACCGCCCCGCAGCCGCGCCGCGACGTCCGCCACCCGCTTGCCGAACAGGCGGGCGGTTTCGAGGTCGCCGCGCGCCATGTCGCTCGCACTGCCGTCAGAGGGCGACTGCGAAATGGCGCCGCTGTACGACACCAAAAAATTCACGTCGTCGCGCTTTGCGCCCTTGGTGTTGGAGGGCATCAGCCCCTGGCTCACCCAGATCATCGAATGCTGCATCGCCAGCGTGAACAGCGTCGTCAGGGTGGAGAACTTGTCCCCGTTCATGCCGGCGCTGTTGGTGAAGCCGGCCGCCACTTTGTCCTTCCACTCCTGGGCATACCAGGGCTTGGAGGACGCGTCAGCAAACTTCTTGAACTGCCAGCTGACGCTGCCCATGTAGGTCGGCGAGCCGAAGATGATGCCATCAGCGGCCTTGAGCTGCTCCCAGGCGCCGGCCGGCAGGTTGCCGTCGGCGCCGATGGCGATGATCTCGGCGCCGGCGCCTTCCGCCACAGCCTGCGCCATGCGCTGGGTGTGGCCGTAGCCGGAGTGGTAGATGACCACCACACGAGTTGCCTGATGCGCGCCTTCGGCCATAGGTCAGGCCCTGCGCTTGGCGTCCAGGCTCCAGCCGCCGGCGCCGAACGCTGCGAAGGCCAGCAAGCCGCCGGTGATCGCCAGGTTCTTGGTGAACATCATCTTCTGCATCATCTGCTGATCGGCCGCCATCGTCCAGAAGTCATGGAAGAAAAAGGTCGCCACAGCCGTGAACACGGCCAGCGCCAGCGCGGCCCAGCGGGTTTGAAAGCCGACCAGCAGCATCAGGCCACCGATCAATTCGACCAGCAAGCCGACGGCCACGCCGGCCTGGGCCATCGGCAGCCCGGCCGACGTGGCATAGGCCACCGTGCCGGCAAACCCGCCGATCTTGCCGAAGCCGGCCGGTACGAACATCCAGGCCAGCAGCACGCGGCCGACCAGCGCCAGCGCGTCGTGGAAAGAGTTGGTGGCTGCGTAGGGCCTGTTGGCGGAGAGAGTAGTGGACATGATGGCTCCTTATGCCGGTTGGGGTTGAAAAAAACTATTGCGCGGCGAGGTCGAACACCAGCACCTCGGCTGCCTTGCCTTCGGCCAGCGTGAGTTGGGCTTCGCCGTCCAGCATCGCGGCGTCGCCGGCCTGCACTCGCTTGCCGTTGACCTCGAGTTCACCACGCGCTACGTGCACGTAGCCCTTGCGCGCCGGATCGAGGGCCAGGCTGAAGCTCTCGCCGCCGTCGAAAAGGCCGGCGTAAATGCGGGCGTCGGCGTGGATCAACACCGATCCCTCGCGGCCATCGGGCGCCGCCACCAGGCGCAGCCGGCCGCGCTTATCGGCTTCGGCAAACGTCTTTTGCTCATAGCTGGCGGGAATGCCGGTGACGTTGGGCTGGATCCAGATCTGCAGGAAATGCGTGGTCTGGTCCGGTGCGTGGTTGAATTCACTGTGCTGCACGCCGGTGCCCGCGCTCATGCGCTGCACATCGCCGGGCGGGATGCCCTTGACGTTGCCCAGGGTGTCCTTGTGCGCCAGGTTGCCCTCGAGCACGTAGCTGATGATCTCCATGTCGCGGTGGCCGTGCGTGCCGAACCCCTTGCCGGGCGCGATCCGGTCTTCGTTGATCACCCGCAGGTTGCCGAAACCCATGTACTCGGGGTCGTAGTAGTTGGCGAAGGAGAAGCTGTGATACGACTTCAGCCAGCCGTGGTCGGCGTAGCCGCGGTCCTGTGACTTGCGCAAGGTCAGCATGGCGTTCGGTTCCCGAAGTTCTGATGGTGTCAATGTTAGGCCGGGCCCCGCTGTCAGCCGACATCCCGTTTTTGATGGCATCATTCAAAAAAACTGAAGCCCCACCAGCTCAACCATGCCCAACGCCCGCGAAGTGCTGACCCCCGATGCGTTGTCGCTGCTGCAGGCAGTGGCGCAAGCGGGCAGCTTTGCCGCAGCGGCGCGTGAGCTCGGGCTGGTGCCCAGCGCCGTCACCTACCGCATCCGCCAGATCGAGGATGCGCTCGACGTGCTGCTGTTCGACCGCAGCTCGCGGCAAGCCCGCCTGACCGAGGCCGGCGCCGAACTGCTGCGCGAAGGTGGCCGGCTGCTGCTGGAGATCGATGCCGTGGTCAGTCGGGTCAAGCGCGTGGCGACCGGCTGGGAATCCCAGCTGACCGTCGCGGTCGACACCGTGATCGCCCAATCGACCGTGATGGAGCTGGCCCAGGATTTCGTGGCGGTGGCGCCCACCACGCGCCTGCGCCTGCGCGACGAATCCTTGTTCGGCACCTTGGAGGCGCTGACCTCGGGCCAGGCGGACCTGGCATTGGGCATCGTGCTGGAAGCCGGCAATTCGCCCGGCATCCACAGCGCCCTGCTGGGCGAGATGGCCTTCGTCTTCGCGGTCGCCCCGCACCATCCGCTGGCTGCGCTCGCCGGCCCGCTGCCCGACGAACTGCTGCAAAAACACCGGGCCGTTGCAGTGGCCGACTCGGTGCAGCACGGCACTGCCATCACGCTGGGCCTTCTGGCCGGCCAGGACGTGCTGACGGTTCCGAGCATGCGTGCCAAGCTCGACGCGCAGCTGCGTGGCCTGGGCGGGGGTTTCGTGCCCGAGCCCATGGCTCGCCCGTATGTGGAAAGTGGCCGCCTGGTAGTCAAGGAGGTACAGCGACCCGCCCGCCGCCCGCGCATGAGCTACGCCTGGCGCAGCAACCCGGCGCCGGGCCGCGCGCTGCAATGGTGGCTCGATCAACTGGAGCGCCCGGCGACGCGGCACGCGCTCCTGGATCGCCATGCGCGGGGCTGAGAGCTCTGGTGTCACAATGAACCGCAAATGCCTAAACAACAAAGAAATATCGCCGTGATCGGCGCGGGTGTGGCCGGCCTGGCCTGCGCCCGGACTCTGGATCGTGCTGGACACCGCGTCACGGTGCTGGAACGGGGGGCACAGGTCGGCGGCCGCATGGCCAGCTGCGAGACGCCTTTCGGCAGCTTCGACCATGGCGCGCAGTACTTCACGGTAAGAGATCCGCGCTTCGAGAAAGCCCTGTCCCTCTCGGCGGGCCTGCGCAAGCCCTGGAACGCCAACGCCGTGCGCGTGCTCGACCCGCACGGCCGCGTGGCCGAGGCGCCGTTGCCCGCGCGCGAGCCGCACTGGGTGGGCGTGGGCGCGATGGACGCCATCGCCCGCCACTGGGCCCAGCCGCTGGCGGGCGCCGGCAACCTGCAGACGCAGACCCGCGTGACGCATGTCGAGCGCGACGCGCTCGACCCCAAGCGCTGGCAGCTGCACACCAGCGGGCCCGACGATTCGATGCACGTGTATTCCGGCTTCGATTCAGTGCTGCTCGCCGTGCCCCACGCCGTGGCCGCCGGCTTGTTGCGGCCTTCAGCCCCGGCGCAGCAGCTGGCTCGGCAGATGGACAAGGTGGAAGTCGCCCCCTGCTGGACGATGATGCTGGCGTTTCCGCAGGCGGTTCAGCAGTCCCTCAATCACCTCGGCCCGCAGTGGAACGCCGCGCTCAGCACGCACCACCGCATCGCCTGGCTGGCGCGCGAATCCTCCAAACCCGGCCGGGTGGCCATCGAGCGCTGGACCGTCCAGGCCAGCCCCGAATGGTCGCAGGAGCACCTCGAAGACGACGAGCCGCGCGTGCAGGCCAAGCTGCTCAAGGCCTTCGCCGAGGTCACGGGCATCCATGCCGCGCCGGCCTTCGCTCAGGTCCATCGCTGGCGCTGGGCCAAGACCCGCACGCCCTTGGGCAAGTCGCACCTGTGGGACGCCAAGTCCGGCCTGGGCGCCTGCGGCGACTGGTGCCTGGGGCACCGGGTGGAAGATGCTTTCGTTTCGGGGCTGGAACTGGCGTTGAAGGTGCACGCGAGCGCCTGAAAGTTGACAGCGTGGGGGCCAGCTTGAGCGACGACGGGCCGCCCCTAGGCGCGAAGGCCCCCTCGGGGGGCAGCGCAGCACACGAAGTGTCAAGCGTGGGGGCCATATACATCGGCAGGTTTGCGCCTTCACCGACGGGGCCTTTGCACGCAGGCTCACTGGTCGCGGCCCTTGCAAGCTGGCTCGATGCCCGCGCCCATGGCGGGCGTTGGCTGGTGCGCATTGAAGACGTCGATACGCCCCGCTGCGTGCCCGGGGCGGCAGAAACCATCCTGGGACAGCTCTCGGCCTGCGGCCTGGCGCCCGACGAGACACCGCTTTGGCAGTCGCCGCGCGGCACTGTCTACCAGGCCGCGCTCGACCAACTGGTGGCGGGCGGCCATGCCTACCCTTGCGCCTGCTCCCGCAAGGACATCGAGCAAGCCCTGTCGGCGCTGGGCCACCCGCACGAGCGGCACACCGAACTGATCTACCCCGGCACCTGCCGCACCGGTCTGGCGGGCCGTCCGGCGCGGGCGTGGCGCTTTCGCACCTCTGCCGGCATCGTCGCGTGGCACGATCGCCGGCTGGGCCCGCAGCAGCAGGATGTCGAGCGCGAAGTCGGCGATTTCGTGCTCCGTCGCGCCGACGGGCTGTGGGCCTACCAGCTGGCCGTGGTGGTGGACGACGCGCAGCAAGGCATCACGCAGGTAGTGCGCGGCGAAGACCTGGCCGACAACACGGCGCGCCAGATCCTGCTGCAGCGCGCGCTCGGCGTGCCCACTCCGGGTTACCTGCACACCCCCCTGGTGCGCGCGGCCAATGGCGAAAAGCTGTCCAAGCAGAACGGCGCGCAGGCGCTGGACACGCGCGAGCCGCTGCGCGCGCTGAATGCCGCAGCCGCAGTGCTGGGCCTTCGCGCCGAAACCGGCAGCGCGGCCGAGGCATTGGCCTCGTGGCAGGCGCAATGGCGCGACTTCTACAATCGACCCGGTGACTGAACCCGGCAACACCCCTCCCCCGTCCGCCGCGCCCGACGGCGTCGCCCACCCCCGCACCATCCGCAGCTTCGTGCGCCGCGCCGGCCGCACCACCACGGGCCAGGCCAAGGCCTTCGAGCAGCTCGGCCCACGCTTCGTGCTGCCCTATCAATCGCAGCCGCTGGATTTCCGGGCTGCGTTCGGCCGAGACGCGCCCACGATCCTGGAGATCGGCTTCGGCATGGGCGAAGCCACGGCGCATATCGCCGCGCTGATGCC
This sequence comes from Ramlibacter sp., assembly GCA_036675435.1. Lineage (GTDB taxonomy): Bacteria > Pseudomonadota > Gammaproteobacteria > Burkholderiales > Burkholderiaceae_C > Ramlibacter. Next base: position 5,472 of record JAKFEZ010000196.1, read on the forward strand.
CGAGAAGAATTTTCTGTGCTGCGAGGTCCATGAGCCCGGCGTCGGCGCACTGCTCAAGCGTATCGGCGAACAGGGCTTGGCCAACATCCGCATCGTGGCCCACGACGCCGTGGAGGTGATCGACCGGATGCTGGCGCCAGACACGCTGGCGGGGATTCATGTTTTTTTCCCCGACCCCTGGCACAAGCTGCGCCACAACAAGCGGCGCCTGATCCAGCCTGCGCTGGTGGAGCGCCTGGCCTCGCGGCTGCGGCCCGGCGGCTACCTGCACTGCGCCACCGATTGGCAGCCCTACGCCCAGCAGATGCTGGAAGTGCTGGGCGCGCAGCAGCAGCTGGAAAACGCCGCGGAGACCTATGCGCCGCGCCCGCCCTACCGGCCGTTGACCAAGTTCGAGAACCGGGGCCTGAAGCTGGGCCACGGCGTCTGGGACCTGGTCTTCGTCAAGCGTTCGCCGGCAGCTCCCGCGCCGTGATCTGGTACTTGAAGTCGTCGGGCGAATAGGAATCCAGCCGGCCCTGCGCATCCTCGCCCACGGGGTACATGAAAAAGCCCAGCCGCCCGCCGCGTGACTGCGGCAGCTTCAGGTCATGCGCGGTGTTCCAGGCCAGCCAGTTGCCCTCCCAGCCGCCGAACAGTGCCTTTTCGACGGGCGCCACCAGGGGGTGGGCCGGGTCTTTCAGCCACTCGCCGGTTTCCTGGCGCATCACCTTGGCGACGTCGGCCGGGTCCATGGCCACCCAGCCGTGCGCCTGCAGGAACACCTCGGCGCGGCAATGCTGGGCGCCCTTCAGGCTGGCGGGATTGCCACCGAGCTCCTTGTAGCCGAAGGCCGACGGTGCAAGGCGCAGGCCGTAGACGTCGCGCGCGGGGATGCCGACCGATCGGCACAGGCCGACGAACAGCGCATTGAGGTCGGCGCACTTGCCGCCCAGGTTGCCGGTTTCCAGCATGGCCCGGATGTCGCCTTCGCCGCAGCCGCGCACGGTGGGCTCGCGGAAGGTGTTGGCCAGAATCCAGTCGTACAGCCGCCGGGCCTTCGCCTCGTCGCCACGCGCGCCGCGGGTGGCCTCGAGCGCGGTCTGGCGCACGATGCCATCGGTGGGCAGCAGCGCCGTCGGGCGCGTCCAGTACTTCAGCGTCGCCGCATCCTCGCGCATCACCCCGCCGCGGTCCCGATCGACCGCGCGGCTGCGTGTCTGCACACGGCTGGTGAGCTCGACCCAGGGCTGCGCCACCGCGGGGGAAAACTCGGCGTGCAGCATACGCGCGCCTTCGGTCGTGTCACTGGTTACCCGGGCCTGGCCGTTGCCGGTGAAACTGCTTTCCAGCGAACGCTGCCACTCGGTGTTGACCGAGGGCATCGGCAACCACACTTGCGCGCCGCCACGCGAATATTGCAGGTCGACCCGGGTCGTCACCTCGAAGGTGCGCCAGGGGCCCGGCTGCGGATCGAACCTGCGTTGCTGCTGCGCGGCTGCGGCCAGGGGCCAGCCCAGCGCCGTGGCAGCGGAGGTCTTGAGAAAGTGGCGTCTAGAAGTCACGGCGGATTCACCTGGGGAAAACCCGCGATTATCCCTGTCCGGGCGAGCAGGCCCTGCACCATCTGCCGCGCCTGTGGACTGCCCCAGTCGAATTCGCCTCGAACCCGCCAGCGCGGCCGGCCGTCGGCCGCAATCCCGATGGTGGTCGGGAAAACGCGCACGCCCCAGGCGCGGGCGATGTCGCCTTCGGGGTCGAGCAGCACCGGCAGCATGAGGCCGGTGCTGCTGGCGAAACGCCCGGCGCGGGCCGGCGACTCCTTGAAGTTCAGGGCCAGCACTGCCAATGCGCCGGGGTCGTGCATGTTCGCCAGGTGCTCCAGCGACGGCATTTCCGCCCGGCAGGGCTCGCACCAGCTGGCCCAGAAATTGATCAACACCGCCTTCCCCTTCAACCCGGACAGGTTCCAGGCTCGCCCTTCGAGGTCCAACGTTTTCAGCGGCGGCACGGCCGCGCGTGGCGGCCAATCCGCGATTTCCGAAGCCTCTGCGCGCGACCAGGCGCCGCCCGTAGCGGCGGCCGCGATGCCATATAGCAGACAGGCGCGTCTTGTATGTCGATCTTGCATGGTTATGCCCTTGTTCCCTGGGATGCCCTTATTGTGGCCCCGTGGCCCCTCGGTTATCGTGCCCGGCATGGGGATTGCATTCGCTGATGGGAAGAGGAAGTTACATGACAATGAAACGAAGAACCATATTGGAAACCGCGGTGACGGCCGCCATCGCAGGCATGGCCGGCACGGCCTGGGGGCAGGCCAGGTCCGGCCCACGCAAGATCGTGCTGGGCCAATCGGTCCCGCTGACCGGCGCCGCCAGCGAAATAGGGCTGGCCTTTGCCGCCGGGGCCAAACTGTACGTGGACGCCTTCAACGGCCGCAAGAACGGTCCGGGCTGGAGCTTCGAGCTGCGCCAGGTGGACGACGGCTATGACCCGGCCAAGGCCGGCGCCAACGCCAAGAAGCTGCTGGCCGAAGGCGCCGACCTGCTGTTCGGCTTTGTCGGCACCGGCAGCAGCGATGCGGGCGCCGCGGTAGCCAAGCAGGAAGGATCCCTGTTCTTTGCGCCGTTCGCTGCATCGGACAACCTGCGCGGCCCCGCCCACCCCGAGGTGTTCCATGTCCGCCCCAGCCTGGCCGACGAAGCCTTCAAGATGGTGCGCCACTGCGCCACGCTGGGCCAGAACCGCATCGCCGTGCTGGCCGAGGACGACGCCATGGGCCGGGCCGGGCTGGCCGCCGTGGTCAAGGCCATGGCCGACCTGAAGCTGCCGCCGCTGGTGGGTTCGGCCATCGTGCCGGTGAACAGCGACAAGGTCGAAGCTGCCGTGGCCGCCCTGGCCAAGGTCCAGCCACAGGCCATCATCCAGGTGTCGCTGTTCAACTCCACCGCCGCCTTCATTCGCAAGATGCGCAAGACCGGCTACGCCGGCGCGTTCCTCAATTTTTCGGTGGTGGGAATCGATCCGCTGTTCACCGCCCTGGGCAAGGAAATCGGCGGCGTGGTGGTATCGCAAGTAGTGCCGTCGCCGCGCAGTTCGGCCACGCCCATCGTCAAGGAATACCTGGCCGCCATCGACAACTCCGACCAGACGCCTTCTTACGAAAGCCTCGAAGGCTTCATCGCGGCCAAGTCCCTGGCCGAAGCCGTGCGGCGCGCCGGCCGCAACTGGGACAAGGCGGGCCTGCAGAAAGCCATGGCGTCGATGACCGACTACGACGTCGGAGGCTTTCACATCAACTTGCGCGCGGGCGTACGCGACTCGGTGCGCGCCATCGACCTGGTGACCATCACACCCGACGGAAAGATCGTCCGCTAGGCCGCCGCCGGGCTCCGCGCCCGGCTATTCGAGCTTGTGATCTTCCCGCTTGGCTTCCGCCATGGCCTCGGGCTCCAGCTCTTCGGCCGCACGGTTCAGCTGGATGAACAGTCCCCAGCCCGCCAGCAGCACCCCCGTGGCCACGATCAGCGCCGCCGCGTAGATGAGCTGCTCGGGTTCTTCGTGAATGGCCTTGAAGGTGGCGACCAGGCCCTCGATGGCCAGCGCCACCACCACCACCACGAAAAACCGGGACAGGAATCGCCGCACCCGGGTCGGCGCGCTGATCTGGGCGTCGCGAACGATCTCCTCTTCGAGGATGGTCTGCGAGATCTGCAGCGCGACCACGGCGGCGGCCAGCAGCCCCACCGCCTCGATGATCGCCTGGGCCGCCTCCTGGTCGAAGCCGCTGCCGACCGCCACCCACGCCAGGCGGGCGCCGATCGCTACCAGCGTGAGCGCGGCGCCCCCGAGCAGCAGCGCGATCAGGCCGTGGACGACAGAAAAAAGATGCCTGATGAATTTCATCTCAGCGGCCGCCCGGCCGCCCGAAGGCGCTGAGCGCCCCCTCGGGGGGCAGCGAATGAAGTGAGCGTGGGGGTTTCATCTCAGGCGTGAGATTAACCCCGATGAGTCCACTCGGGGGCGAATTCCAGAAATCGGTCGACGCGCCGCAGCCGCTCAAACCCGCTCGGCCACCCAGCCATGCACCGATTGCAGCGCCTCCGGCAACTTGCTGGCATCGGTGCCGCCGGCCATGGCCATATCGGCCTTGCCGCCGCCCTTGCCGCCGACCTGCTGGGCGACGAAGTTGGCCAGATCGCCGGCCTTGACGCGGCCCATGCTGTCGGCCGTCACGCCGGCAGCGATCTGCACCTTGCCGCCATCCACCGCCGCCAGGACGATGGCCGCGGTCTTGAGCTTGTCCTTGAGCTTGTCCATGGTGTCGCGCAGCGTCTTGGCGTCGGCGCCATCGAGCCGGGCTGCCAGCACCTTGATGCCTTTCACGTCCACGGCTTGAGACACCAGGTCATCGCCCTTCGATGACGCCAGCTTGCCCTTGAGCTGCGAGACTTCCTTTTCGAGCTGACGCATCTGGTCGAGCACCTGGGTGATGCGGCCCTGCAGCTCGGCCGCAGGCGCTTTCAGCGTGCTGGCAGCGCCGTGCACCGTGGACTCCAGCTGCTGCAGGTAAGCCAGCGCGTTTTCGCCGGTCACCGCTTCGATGCGGCGCACGCCGGCCGCGACGCCGCCCTCGCTGACGATCTTGAACAGCCCGATGTCGCCGGTGCGCTGCACGTGCGTGCCGCCGCACAACTCGCGGCTGGAGCCGATGTCCAGCACGCGCACGGTGTCGCCGTACTTCTCGCCGAACAGCATCACCGCGCCGGTCTGCTTGGCCGCCTCGATCTCCATGACCCGAGCCATGGTCTCCTGGTTGGCGAGGATCTCGGCATTGACGCGCTTTTCGATTTCGCGAACCTGCCCGCTGCTGACGGGCTGGTTATGCGTGAAGTCGAAGCGGGTCTTGTCGGCATCGACCAGCGAGCCCTTTTGCTGCACGTGGTCGCCCAGCACTTCGCGCAAGGCCTTGTGCATCAGGTGCGTGACGCTGTGGTTGCGCATGGTGGCGTGGCGCTTGGCCATGTCGACCTTGGCCATGACGGCATCGCCGACCTTGAGCGCGCCCGATGCCAGCGTGCCGTGGTGTCCGAAGACGTCGGCCTTGATCTTCTGGGTGTCGTCCACCTTGAACACCGTGCCCTCACCAGGGAGTGACGATCCGCCGCCGGCCTGCTGACTTGCTCCCTCGCCCCTCTGGAGAGAGGGCTGGGGTGAGGGGCACGCGATCACTCCCTCGTCTCCCACCTGCCCGCCCGACTCCGCATAGAACGGCGTCGTGTCCAGCACGACCACCCCGGTCTGCCCCGCCCTCATTTCACTCACGGCCAGGCCTTCCGCATACAGCGCCACGACCTTCGCCGGCTCCTCCAGCTTTTCGTAGCCTGTGAAGACGTTGCCCGCGCCCGCGTATTCCAGCGCCCGGTCCATCTTGAACTTGCCCGCCGCGCGCCCTGCCGCCTTCTGCTTGTCCATGGCCGCGTGAAAGCCGGCTTCATCCACCGTCACGCCGCGCTCCCGGCAGACGTCGGCCGACAGATCCAGCGGGAAGCCATAGGTGTCGTGCAGCTTGAAAGCCACGTCGCCAGGGAACACCTTCTTGCCGCCGGCCAGTGCGGCCTCGAGGATTTCCATGCCGTTTTCGAGCGTCTCGAAAAAGCGCTCTTCCTCGGCCTTGAGTGTTTCGACGATTTTCTTCTCGTCGGCGCGCAGCTTGGGATATGCATCGCCCATCAGGCGCACCAGGTCGGGCACCAGCTTGTGGAAGAACGGCGTCTTCTTGCCGAGCTTGTAGCCGTGGCGGATGGCGCGGCGCACGATGCGGCGCTGCACGTAGCCGCGGCCCTCATTGGAGGGGATCACGCCATCGCTCACCAGGAACGAGGTGGCGCGGATGTGGTCGGCGATCACGCGCAGCGAATTGTGGGCCAGGTCTTTCTCGCCGGTCTCTCGCGCCGCGGCCCGGATCAACTGGTCGAACAGATCGATCTCGTAGTTGCTGTGAACGTGCTGCAGGATGGCCGCGAGCCGCTCCAGCCCCATGCCGGTGTCGACGCAGGGCGCGGGCAGCGGCCGGACGCTGCCGTCGGGCTGCATGTCGAACTGCATGAACACGTTGTTCCAGATCTCGATGTAGCGGTCGCCGTCCTGTTCGGGCGAGCCGGGCGGCCCGCCCGCAATGTGCGGGCCGTGGTCGTAGAAGATCTCGGAGCACGGGCCGCACGGGCCGGTGTCGGCCATCATCCAGAAATTGTCGGAGGCATACTTGGCGCCCTTGTTGTCGCCGATGCGCACCACCCGATCGGCGGGCAGGCCGATCTCTTTCGTCCAGATGTCGTAGGCCTCGTCGTCGTCGATGTACACGGTGGCCCACAGCTTGTCCGCGGGCAGCTTGTACACCTCGGTCAGCAACTCCCAGGCCCACTTCAGCGCGTCGCGCTTGAAGTAGTCGCCGAAGCTCCAGTTGCCCAGCATCTCGAAGAACGTGTGGTGGCGGGCCGTATAGCCCACGTTCTCCAGGTCGTTGTGCTTGCCGCCGGCGCGCAGGCAAGCCTGCACCGAGGCCGCGCGCACGTAGGGCCGCTTGTCGGTGCCGAGGAACACGTCCTTGAACTGCACCATGCCCGAATTGGTGAACATCAGCGTCGGATCGTTGCCCGGCACCAGCGGGCTGGAAGGCACGACGGTGTGGGCCTTGGACGCGAAAAAGTCCAGAAAAGTCTTGCGGATGTCGGCGACGGTGGCGGTGGGGGTCATAGCCCCCGATTTTACCGGGCGGCGGCGGTTTGCCCGACCGCACGCTCATCGCGCCCATTCCGGACAAGCCGGCAGGTCATGGGCAGGTATCCGACAATCCACCATCGAGCCATCAACCCCTTGCCAGGAGACCCCGTCGTGGACATGAAGACCTCCCCTCTCTCGCTTCTCAAAGATCCAAGCCTGCTCAAGACCGACGCCCTCATCAACGGCGAATGGCTCAAGGGAGCGTCCCGCTTCGACGTACACGACCCCAGCAACGGCACCAAGCTGGCCGACGTCGCCAATCTGGGCCCGGCCGATGCCGAATCCGCTATTGCCGCCGCCAACGCCGCCTGGCCTGCCTGGCGCAGCAAGACCGGCAAGGAGCGCAGCATCATCCTGCGCAAGTGGTTCGACCTCTTGATGGCCAACCAGGAGGACCTGGGCCGCATCATGACCGCCGAGCAGGGCAAGCCCTTTGCCGAGGCCAAGGGCGAGGTGGCCTACGCCGCCAGTTTCGTCGAGTGGTACGCCGAGGAGGCCAAGCGCGTCAACGGCGAAACCCTGCCGCCCTTCGACAACAACCGCCGCCTGATGGTGATCCGCCAGCCCATCGGCGTGTGCGCCGCCATCAC
>JAKFEZ010000018.1:0-2227 GCA_036675435.1 Ramlibacter sp.
CGCCACCTGTGGGACATGATCATGGTCTCGACGTACGACTACGCCGAGCCGGGCTTCATCCTGATCGACCGCGTCAACGAGATGAACAACAACTGGTGGTGCGAGAACATCCGCGCCACCAATCCCTGCGGCGAGCAGCCGCTTCCGGCCTACGGCGCCTGCCTGCTGGGTTCGGTCAACCTCACCAAGTTCGTGCACCACCCCTTCACCGACCAGGCCGAGTTCGACTGGGACGAGTACAAGGAAGTCGTGCGCGTGTTCACCCGCATGCTCGACAACGTGGTCGAAGTGAACGGCCTGCCGTTGCAGCAGCAGCGCGACGAGATCATGCGCAAGCGCCGCCACGGCATGGGCTTCCTCGGCCTGGGCAGCACCGTGACCATGCTGAAGATGAAGTACGGCTCGAAGCAGTCCTGCGAGTTCACCGAGCGCATCGCCCGCGAGATGGCGGTGGCCGGCTGGGAAATGGGCCTGGCGCTGGCGCAGGAAAAGGGCCCGGCGCCGATCATGGTCGAGCAGTTCGAGGTCACCGCCGAGATGCTGCGCAAGCGCCCGCAGATGAAGCAGGACGGCTGGAAGATCGGCCAGAAGATCGCCGGCAAGGTGCTGCACGCGCGCTACAGCCGCTACATGCAGCGGGTGGCCGAGGTCGCGCCGGAACTGGTCGAGGCGCTGGCCGAAACCGGCGCCCGCTTCACCCACCACAGCTCGATCGCGCCCACCGGCACCATCTCGCTGTCGCTGGCCAACAACGCCTCCAACGGCATCGAGCCCTCGTTCGCGCACCACTACAGCCGCAACGTGATCCGCGAGGGCAAGAAGTCCAAGGAAAAGGTCGACGTCTGGTCCTACGAGCTGCTGGCCTACCGCGAGCTGGTCAACCCCAGGGCCATGCCGTTCGCCGAGGACGCGGCCGGCAAGCTGCCTGAATACTTCATCTCCGCCGACGACATCTCGCCGAAGGAGCACGTCGACGTCCAGGCCGCGGCGCAGAAGTGGGTGGACTCGTCCATCTCCAAGACCGCCAACGTCCCGACCGACTACCCGTACGAGGACTTCAAGGACATCTACCGCTACGCCCACCAGCAGGGCCTCAAGGGCTGCACCACCTTCCGCTTCAACCCGGCCGCCTTCCAGGGCGTGCTGGTGAAGGAGGCGGACCTGGAGAACACCCTGTACCGGTTCGAGCTGGAGGACGGCAGCATCCTGGAAGTGAAGGGCAACGAGCAGATCGAATACGACGGCGAGATGCATACCGCCGCCAACCTGTTCGACGCCCTGAAAGAGGGTTACTACGGCAAATTCTGACCGCAGCCAAGGCGGCGGTCGCGGCAAGTTCCGACCCCGGCCGGCGCATGCATACACGCCACCCGCTTCGCGCTACATTCCGCCTGCGGGCGCCCCGCCCGCACCAGACCTGACGAGGAAGCACCATGAGCAACGGCAACGGGGTCGCGACGACCCTGACCAATGCCGCCGAGGCCGTCGCCGACAAGGCGAAGTCGATCGGCAGCAAGGTCACCAAGCGCGCCGGCAAGGCGGTGAAGTCGGCGAAGAAGACCGCGAAAAAGGCGACCAGGGCGGCGAAGAAGGCGGTCGGCACGGCGAAGCAGAAGCTCGCCAGTGCCAGCACCAGCGCCAAGAAGGAAGCCGCTGCGCTGAAGCGCAAGGGCGCAGGCAAGAAGCGCGCCGCGAAGAAGGCGGTGAAGAAGGCTGCGAAGAAGGCCGCGCGCAAGGTTGCGACGAAGAAGGCGGCCGCGAAGAAAGCGGTGCGCAAGGTCGCGAAGAAGGCAGGCGCGAAGAAGGCGGCCCCGCGCAAGACCGCACGCAAGGTTGCGAAGAAGGCCGCGAAAAAGGCCCGCAAATAACATCGATCCATGCCCCTCCCGCCTGCGGGAGGGGTTTCGAAACGAATCACAGGAATCGCGTCATGGCCGTCAAGATCGACAAGAAAATCAAGGGCTACGCCGTCGTCACCCCCGAGGACAAGGCGAAGGCGCAGGCCGAGGCCGTGTCGCGCGCCACCGCCGAGGCGGCGCTGCATGCCCCTGAAATGCACGTGGCCGACGTGATCCAGATGCACGAGCGCATCGAGCGCCCCGAGGTGCTGATCGGCAGCACCTACAAGATCAAGTCGCCGCTGGTGGAGCACGCCATGTACGTGACCATCAACGACATCGTGCTCAACGCCGGCAGCGAGCACGAGCAGCGCCGCCCGTTCGAGATC
>JAKFEZ010000226.1:0-2222 GCA_036675435.1 Ramlibacter sp.
GTCCTCGCCGGCCTGGAAAGCGCGACGGAAGGCCACGTGTTCATGGACAACCGCGAGGTCGCCGGGCCGAGCCTCGAGCGCGGCGTGGTGTTCCAGGGCCACGCGCTCATGCCCTGGCTCACGGTGCGCGCCAACATCGGCTTCGCGGTGCGCAGCAAGTGGCCCGGCTGGAGCAAGGCGCAGGTCGACGCGCAGGTCGAGAAGTACGTGACGATGGTCGGCCTGGCCGGCGCCATCGACAAGAAGCCCTCGGCGCTTTCCGGCGGTATGAAGCAGCGCGTGGGCATCGCCCGCGCCTTCGCCATCGAGCCCAAGATGCTCCTGCTCGACGAGCCCTTCGGCGCGCTCGACGCGCTCACGCGCGGGACCATTCAAGACGAGCTCCTTCGCATCTGCGCCGAGACGCACCAGACGGTCTTCATGATCACGCACGACGTCGACGAGGCGATCCTGCTGGCCGACAAGATCCTGCTCATGAGCAACGGCCCCGGCGCGCGCATCGCCGAGGTGGTGGTGAACACCCTGCCGCGCCGCGCCGAGGGCGCCAAAGAGGGCGGCCGCCAGCGCGCCACCCTGCACCACGACCCTCAGTACTACCGCATCCGCAACCACCTGGTCGACTTTCTGGTGGCGCGCTCGAAGGAGCTCTCGCACGGCCGCGCGCCGGCTTTCCCGCCCGAGGTGCGGCCGGGGCTCGAGACGGGCGAGACCACGCTGGCGCCGACCTTGCCCGCCGCATCGCTGGACGCGCCGGCCGTGCGCGCGCCGCTGCAGCGCGTCGTCTGAATCCGTCGTTCCTTCCGCCTGCTCACCGCAGCACCCGCCGACCTTCCCGCGCCGCACCCGCAGCGCATCCCACTGCACAGGAGTTCGAAAGATGAGCCGTCTCGACGTCACCGAAAAGATCATCGCCACCAAGGTGGCCAAGGGCCTGAAGTGGTCCGACGTCGCCGACAAGGTCGGCCTCAGCAAGGAGTGGGTCACCGCGGCCTGCCTGGGCCAGATGACGCTCAACGCCGAACAGGCCGGCGTGGTCGCGGGCCTGTTCGAGCTGAGCGACGCCGAGAAGCAATGGTTGATGGTCGTGCCCTACAAGGGCTCGCTGCCCACCAGCGTGCCGACCGATCCGTTGATCTACCGCTTCTACGAACTCGTGAGCGTGTACGGCACCACCTTCAAGGAACTGATCCACGAGGAATTCGGCGACGGCATCATGAGCGCGATCGACTTCAAGATGGACCTCAAGCGCGAGCCGAATGCGGCGGGCGACCGCGTGAGCATCGCGATGAGCGGGAAGTTTCTGCCGTACAAGACGTATTGATGTTCTGCGCCCTCTCCCTTAGAGAGAGGGCTGGGTGAAGGCCAGGCCGGAACGCCCCTCACCCCAACCCTCTCCCCAAAGGGGCGAGGGAGTACGAGGTTCGGCGTGTCCTGTGCGGGTATGCCCTCATCCGCTGGCCCCATCACCGGCCGAGGGCTGGCACTTCCGGCCCTGCCGTGCCGCGCGCACAGTCACGCCAGCGATGGACGCCGTGTGCCATCGATTCCACCGTCCGGGTTCACAGGAGAAACCGATGAACATGCACAAGCACCTTTCGATCTGGCTGGCCACCGCCTGCATCGCCCTGAGCGGCGCAGCCGGTGCGCAGAACAAGACCGTGACCTTCGCCCACCAGGACATGCTGGTGCCGCTGCGCCTGGTCATGGAATCCGGCGAGGTGGAAAAAGCCACCGGCTACAAGATCAACTGGCGCCAGTTCGACGGCGGCGGCAACGTCATCCGTGCGATGGCCTCGGGCGACGTGCAGATGGGCGAAGTGGGCTCGAGCCCGCTGACCGCGGCGGTCAGCCAGGGCCAGGACATCCGGCTGTTCTGGATCTCGGCCGACATTGCCGATGCCGAGGCGCTCATCGCGCGCAACGGCTCCAACATCAACAGCATCAAGGATCTGGCCGGCAAGAAAGTGGCCACGCCCTTCGTCTCGACCGCGCACTACCAGCTCATGGCCGCCATGAAGCTCGCCGGCGTCGATGCGCGCAAGGTCACCGTGATGAACATGCGCCCGCCCGAGGTGGCCGCCGCCTGGGAGCGCGGCGACATCGACGCCACCTTCATCTGGGACCCGGTGCTCTCGCGCATCAAGGACAGCGGCAAGTCCATCGCCACCTCCGGCAGCATCGGCAAGCAGGGCCACCCTACCTTCGAGGGCATCGCCGTCGAT
>JAKFEZ010000114.1:0-12760 GCA_036675435.1 Ramlibacter sp.
GCGCCCACGCCCGCGGTCAAAGCCATTGCCAGCGCGCCCCAGAAGGTGACGCGCAGCGCGGACGCGAGCACGGGCGCACCGCCTGCGCGCGCGGACAGGACGCCCAGCAGCGCCAGGAAGACGAGCGAGCTCCCGGCCAGGCCCCACATCAGCGCCGGGGCCGGAATCAGCAGGACCATCACCAGCGGCAGCACCGCGCCCACTGCGAACGTGGCCCCCGAGGCCAGCGCAGCCTGGACCGGCTTCGCCGCCAACGTGTCCGAAATGCCGAGCTCGTCCCGCCCATGCGCGCCCAGCGCGTCATGTTGCGTCAGCTGGGTGGCCACGCTCGAGGCCAACGACGCGTCCAGGCCGCGCGCCACATAGATGGCGGTCAGTTCCGCGTGCTCCTGCTCCGGATTGGCGGCCAGCTCCCTGCTTTCGCGCGCGAGGTCCGCCCTTTCCGTGTCGGCTTGCGAGCTCACCGAGACGTACTCGCCCGCCGCCATCGACATGGCGCCGGCGACCAGGCCCGCTACGCCGGCGACCAGGATGGCCTGGGTGGTCGCGCCCGCTGCCGCGACGCCCAGCACGAGGCTTGCGGTCGAGACGATGCCATCGTTGGCGCCCAGGACCGCGGCTCGGAGCCAGCCTGTCCGATGTGTCCGGTGTCGCTCGCGGTGTCGCATGGCATGTAGTCGAAACAGGGTCAGTCTAGTCGACACCCGGCCCGGCACGCTTGCCATACCGTTGGAGCCGCCACGAGATCATCGCCGCCAGCAATGTGTAGACGAGGATGAGGGCGAAGGCGCGCGCGTTGCCCTCGGGTGTGCGGAACCTGCTGCAATTTTCCAGGCACGGCTCCAGGAAGAAGCTCGCGACGAAGAACAGGATGGTCAGCGCAAGCCATGCCGCCAGCCCCAGCGCGAGTCCCTTGAGTGCTTTCCCGCGGTCCCGCATCACGCCAATCCGGTGCACGGCCCACAGGAGGACGTGGACGGGTGTGCCATACAGGGGCAGGACGGCCAGCCAGAAATACCATGGGGGCTCGGGAGGCACGGCCGCCGCCTAGCGTCGAAGGTGACCGGGCACCCGGGGGACCGTGTCGAACAACTTGTCAGGCGGCATCGTCGCCTCCCTTGTTCCTGCGGCGCCAAGACAAGGCGGCATACACCAGGCCTGCGGTCATTCCGCCCAGCAGGACCAGGCTCAAGCCAAGCGTCAGCGGAAAGTAGGCCTTGCCCCAGACGCATGCCTCGGAGTCCGGAACGCGGCAGGCCGCCGCCAAGTCTATGTAAGGGTAGCCGAGGCCGACGGCGAGGCCGCTTGCCAACGCGATGAGGATCGAAGATCGGCGAGTGACCATGTCGAACCCATCCGTCAGGTCGCATTACCGAAAACCACTTTCCGGAAGACAAGCATCTGCATCCCCCTCCGTTCAGCATGGCGTCTGCGCGCCGCCAGTCATTCTCCCGATGGACTTCGCCGGGAGCAAGCTGACCGTCTGTTTGATGCCTAAGTCTGGAGTCGCCGGCAGGCAGCGGCTCTGGCCAAGGCCCACAGAGCTGGAGCTTCATGGCGATGGTCCGAGTGCTAACGTTGAAGAAGCGCGTACGGTGTGGCGCTCACGCGATTCTCCTCACATCCCCATTGCTGGGGGTGGCGCTTTCGTGGAAGAGGTCGAACAGATACTGTTCCAGTTCGTCCTCCTCCACGAAGTCTGGAACGACGAATGCGGCCGGACTGCGCTTTCCGTCGGAGCCCACCGCGTAGGCTTGCCACGTGGCGCCCTCTCGCTGAATCACGACGATCCGGCCAAAGACGTTGAATCGGAGCGGCTTCATTGCGGCCTGGCGTCGGAGTTGACCGGGGACCATGAACGGGTGCGGCGTCGCCGCGGACGCCCTGGGGCGCCAGTGTCGAACGACCGGTCAGGCCTCACGGCGGAACCTCGACTCGAACCAGCACGCCGGCGGCGCAATGCTGGCCCGGGTGATCCAGGCCAGGAAGTCCTGCTTCGTCAGGAACTCCTCGAACAGTGCCTGCGGCTCGGGAACGACAGCACGCTCCACCACGCTCCGAAGGTGCGTCAGGGCGCTTGCGCGGATGAATACGGGAAGGGCACCTTCGCGAGCGACATAGCCGACCAGCGGAGCGCCCCGAAGTTCAAACGTGCCCGGAGCGGTCCATGTGGGATCCACGCTCTGCACGCGAAGGCCGTCCCGGAGCACGCCCTTAGCGAGAACACGCGCGATCACGTGCGGGTGCTGGACCTTCTCCTCGGCCCACAGCGTCACGACTTCCCAGAAGCGGTAACTCTCTACTTGTTGCGATAGGAGCACAGGTTTTCTCCTGCGGGATAACGAATGAAAGGGACTTCCCCGTCCCGAACTAGCCGCATTGCGGCAACCGGCATCGAAGTGCCACGATGGGAAGTGCGAAATCTCATCAACTCGTTCGAAAGGGGAAGTCCATGGCCATTGTCACTCTGGGAATCGATCTCGCCAAGAACGTGTTTGCCCTGCATGGGGTGGATGCGACAGGCAAGCCAGTACTGGTGCGCCCGAGCGTTGCGCGAGGCAAATTGCTGGAAGTCGTCGCCGCCCTGCCGCCCTGTTTGATCGGCATGGAAGCGTGCTCCGGTGCGCACCACTGGGCTCGCTTGCTTCAGGCGCACGGCCACACGGTTCGGCTGATGGCGCCCAAGTTCGTCACCCCTTATCGCTTGTCCGGCAAGGCAGGCAAGAACGATGCAGCTGACGCTGCTGCGATTTGCGAAGCGGTCACGCGCCCGTCGATGCGCTTCGTGCCGGCCAAGAGCCTGCAGCAGCAGTCCGAACTGCTCGTGCACCGCGCGCGCCAGGGTTTCGTGCAGCAACGCACGGCCACCATCAACCGCATCCGCGGCCTGCTGTCGGAGTTCGGAGTCGTGCTGCCGCTCAAGGCTGCCACCGTTCGGCGCGAGGCGCTGCACCGGCTGGAGGATCTTCCGGGCTGGGCCAACACCGTCGTCGGCGATCTACTCAGTGAGGTTTCGCGCCTGGACGAGCGCATCGCGCAGTACGACCGACACATCGAGCAGATCGCCAAGGCGAGCGTGCCGGCGCGCCAGTTGATGCAGTTGCCCGGCGTGGGCGCTACAACCGCGACGGCGCTGGTGTCCATGATCGGCCGCGGCCAGGAGTTCAAGTGCGGGCGGCAGCTCTCTGCGTGGCTGGGATTGGTACCGGGCCAGTACAGCTCTGGCGGCAAGCAGCGCCTGGGCCGCATCACCAAGGCGGGCGATCCGTACCTGCGCATGCTCTTGATCCTGGGCGCGCGCTCGGTGCTGCAGTCGGCCAAGGACAAGCGAGATTCGGTCAGCCGATGGGCCGTGCAGTTGGCCGCGCGGATTGGCTACTGGAAAGCGATTGTGGCGATCGCCGCGAAGAACGCCCGCATGTGTTGGGCTGTTCTTGCGCGAGGAGAAGCGTTTCGGCTGCCCGCCTGAGGCGCAGCTGCTGTTCACCGCGTGATGTGCAAGCGTTGATGTGATTGAAGGTTGGACCTGCGCGGGGAGTGCCTGGTCAACTCCAGGAGACGGCTGCAAAGCCGTGCTCGGCTAACGATTGAGGCCCCCGCGTGCGTCTTTCATCAGGGTCCGCAGCACTCGACACGCTGCATGGATGACCGTTTGTAGTCTCGCCGTCCGCACCTTCGCAACGTAGCCTGGCGTCACGCACTTCGTTTGACAGAACGTTCGATGTCTCTAGTCGAGGCAGAGCAAGACACGTCTTGACAGGTGGGGAAGCCCTTGTAGTTGGAGTTGACCGGAACGCACCGGCATTGCGCCGCGAGGCGTAAGCTCACCAGCACGCTTCGCGGCGCAATGCCGGTGCGTGTCCGTGTCGAACGACCTGTTAGACCGCGCGCTCATTCGAATGTACATGTCTCCTGCAAGTTGCCGAAGAAGCGACCCAACCTCACTAGTTTTCCCCCGACGTCCCGAAGTTCAAGATCGCTTCCGTTGAAGGACACGAGGTACTTCTCGGTCTTGGAGTAGCCACCGAGAGTGATTGTGTTCTGCAGTTGGTCTTCGTCCAATGTCCAAGTGCCCTCGATCTGAAAATCTCCCCCGACGGAACGCAGGAACTCCTCGTTCCGACATGGCACATTCGCGCGCATCCTGCCGTCCGCACCAAACGTGAACACCGCAGCAGTTATTCCCCGCTTGAAAGCTAGTCCCGCTGGGATGTGCCTGGCATCTCCATACAGTCCAACCTGCCACGGACCATTTACGAGTCTGTCGCGGATCGCCGCCTCACTGACGGTTTGGGAGAAAGCGGCGGACGAGGCAACCGCGACTGCAAGAGAGAGCGCGGCTCGAAGCGTGATTGATTCAAGAGCGTTCATCGCGGTCTAACGTAATGTAGACAGCGGCTTCAAACCCACAACCCCGCACCCACGAGATCCGCAAACCCGCACTTGCCGGATAACGTTGGATGGGCCCGGTTCAGTAACTCGTTGCCGCGTCACAGCTTTCCGTCGGTCGTGCCGGATATCCGGAGCCAAGACCCCGCGGACCCGGACCTGACTTCCCGCATTTGCGAACCACTCGTTCCATCCCTCTCCTCCTCCAAATGCGGGAGCTTTGTTTGAAGCCGTGGGGCATCGAGTTACACTGTATTTTCATACAGCCCATGGCTCCCGTGCCCTCCCATCCGCTCCCCACCCTCCACTCCACGCGCCTGCTGGACCAGGTGCGGGAGCGGGTGCGCTATTTGCACTATAGCCTTCGCACCGAGGAGGCTTACGTCTACTGGGCGCGCTTCTTCGTTCGATGGCACGGCCTGAAGCATCCGCGCGACATGGGCGCTGCGGAAGTTCAGTCCTTTCTCACCATGCTTGCCACGCAAAGGCGAGTCTCGTCGTCCACGCACAACCAGGCGCTGAGCGCGTTGCTGTTCATGTACCGCGAGGTGCTTGGCGCCGAGTTTCCCTGGATGAACGACCTGCAGCGGCCATCGCACACTCGGCGGATCCCCACGGTCTTGTCGCCCGAAGAAATCACCCGACTCCTCGAATCCATGGATGGCGTGATCCGCGTCATCGCGCGCCTCCTCTACGGCACGGGCATGCGCTTGATGGAGGTGCTGCGCCTGCGCACGAAGGACGTCGACTTCGATCGGCAGGTCATCGTCGTGCGGGAAGCCAAAGGCAACAAGGACCGCGTCGTCATGCTGCCGGCTTCCATCGTGGGCGAGTTGCGCGCCCAGCTCGCGACCGCACGCGATCTCTGGCAACAGGACAGGCGCGCCGGCCACGGCGGCGTGGAGGTGCCGCATGCCCTGGAACGAAAGTACCCGAAGGTCGGCCAGACCTGGGGGTGGTTCTGGGTGTTTCCTTCATCCTCCCTGTCGACCGATCCGCAGACGGGCGAAATCAGGCGACATCACCTCTACGAAGCCAGGCTCCAGCGCGCCATCAAGAAGGCGCTGGCGGCCGCTGACATCAACAAGCGGGTTTCGGCGCACACCTTGCGCCACAGTTTCGCCACGCACCTGCTGCAGTCCGGCACCGACATCCGTACGGTGCAGGAGTTGCTGGGTCACAGCGACGTGAGCACCACCATGATCTACACGCACGTGCTCAAGATGTCGGCGGGCAAGACGGCGAGCCCGCTGGACGCCATCCGTCAAGGGTGAGAGGTGGCTCAGGCCCCCTCACCCATGCGCATACCGCAGCACCGCCACGAAGTGGCACCCGCTCGCGCCCAGCACCAGCAGGTGCCAGACGAAGTGGGCATACGCGATCTTCTCGTCGAAGTGGAAGACCACCGCGCCCAGGGTGTACAGCACGCCGCCGGTCACCAGCAGGGCAAGGCCTTCCGCGGGCATGGCGCTCATGAGCGGCTGCAGGATGAAGACGCACAGCCAGCCCATGCCCAGGTACAGGCCGGTGGAGATGAAGGGGTGGGTCAGGCGGTTGGCGCACTTGGCCACGGTGCCCGCGGTGGCGATCAGCCAGACGGTGGCGAGGAACCAGTAGCCCTCTTCCGCCAGGCTGCCCAGCACGAAGGGCGTGTAGGAACCGGCGATGAACAGGAAGATGGCCGCGTGGTCCAGGCGGCGCAGCAGGTTCTTGGTGTCCCCCTGCGGCAGCCAGTGGTAGGCGGCGGAGATGGAGAACAGCAGGATCATCGAGCCGCAGTACACCGCGGCGGCCAGGCCGTGCAGGGTGCCGGCCTGCATCGCGTTGTCGATCAGCTGGGGGCTGAACACCGCCGCCAGCAACGCGCCGAGTCCGTGACTCAGGGAGTTCGCGATTTCTTCGTTCGGCGTCTGGGCTCTTGCGATCGCGGTGTGGGCCATGGACTTCTCCTTGGCTCCATGTTCACGCCCGCCCCCGGGCTGCCCTGTCGGCCCGAATGGCCGCGCTCTGTCGGAGGATGCCGGGGCCTGGCCTCAGCCAACAGCCTCTGCCCGCACCCGCCACCACGCCGGCAGCAGCTGCCGCACGGCGGGGCGGGCGAAGCGGTCGTCGATCAGGTAGACGATGCCCCGGTCCTCCTGCGTGCGGATCACGCGGCCGGCCGCCTGCACCACCTTCTGGATGCCGGGCACCAGGTAGGTGTAGTCGTACCCCGCCCCGAAGACGTCGTCCAGCCGCGCCTTGAGCTGCTCGTTGCGCGCATTCACCTGCGGCAGCCCCAGGGTGGCGACGAAGGCGCCCACCAGCCGGTCGCCGCGCAGGTCGATGCCTTCGCCGAAGCTGCCGCCCAGCACGGCGAAGCCGACGCCGGCGCCACCGGGCGCGAAGCGCTCCAGGAAGGCCTGCCGGCTGCCTTCGTCCATGCCGCGCACCTGGGTCCACGCAGGCACGTCCGGGTAGCTGCGCTGGAATTCCGCCGCCACCAGGTCGAGGTAATCGAAGCTGCTGAAGAAGGCCAGGTAGTTGCCGGCCCGGGCCGCGTAGCGGTCGGCGATGAGGCGCGCTATGGGCGCGGCCGACCGCTCCCGGTCCGCGAAGCGGGTGGAGATCCTTCGCACCACCTGCACTTCCAGCTGGCCCGGGTCGAAGGGCGACTCCACGTCGATCCACGCGGTGCTGTCCGGCAGCCCCAGCATGTCCAGGTAATACCGTGGCGGGCTGAGCGTGGCGGAGAACAGCGTGACGCTGCGCGCGGCCGCGAACCGCGGGCGCAGGAAGCCGGCCGGGATCAGGTTCTGGATGCGGACGGTGGCGGCCGGCTTGCCGAAGGCGCTGGCTTGCTCCGCCAGCTCGATGACCGAGTGGGCTCCGAAGGATTCGGCCAGGCGCTGGAAGGCCAGCGCATCGAAATACAGCTGCTGCAACTGGGCGTCCGCGCTGCCGGGCGCGGCTTCCGCGAAGTAGGTTTCCAGCGCGGTGGCCGCGTTCTTCAGCGCCGTGACGAAGGATGTCGGCAGCGCCTCCAGCGTTCCATCGTCCCGCTTCTGCGCCTTGCGCAAGGCGTTCCAGCCGCGGTTCAACTTGTCCAGTGCGGGCCGCACGCCGGCGGGTGCGCTGGAGCGTGCGGCCCGCAGCGCGGCCTGGTCCAGGCCGGCCGAATACATCGCGCGCGCCCGCTCGACCAGGTTGTGCGCTTCGTCGGCCAGCACGCCCACCCGCAACTCGTCGCCCAGCGTCATGGCATGCAGCATGGCGCTGCCGTCGAACCAGTAGTTGTAGTCGCCCACCACCAGGTCGGCCCAACGCGATAGCTCCTGGCCCAGGTAGTAGGGGCAGACGCCGTGCCGCAGGGCGACGGTGCGCAAGGCCTGCGCGTCCATCGCGCCCGATGCGAGGCCCTCGCTGCGCGCGGCCGGCAGGCGGTCGTAGAAGCCCTTCGCCAGCGGGCAGGCGTCGCCGTGGCACGCCTTGTCGCGGTGTTCGCAGGCCTTGTCGCGCGCCACCAGCTCCACCACCCGCAAAGGCAGGGCCGGGGCGGCATCGCGCACCTGTTGCGCGGCGTCCAGTGCGAGCCGGCGCCCCGTGGACTTGGCGGTGAGGTAGAAGACCTTGTCCAGCGCGTGCGGCGTCGCCGCCTTGAGCATGGAGAACACGGTGGCGATCGTCTTGCCGATGCCGGTGGGCGCCTGCGCCAGCACGCAGCGGCCGGTGGCCACGCCGCGGTACACCGACTCGGCCAGTTCCCGCTGCCCGGTGCGGAAGGACGGATGCGGGAAGGACAGCGCGGCCAGCCCCTCGTCCCGGCCGGCGCGGTGCGCCAGTTCCTGCGCGGCCCAGGCCAGGAAGTCGCGGCAGCAGCCCTCGAAGAAGGCCTGCAGCGATGCCGCGGCGTGCGTCTCCTCGAAGACGGTCTCCTCCTGCGTGGCGATGTCGAAGTACACCAGCGCCAGCTTGATCTCCTGCAGCCCGCGCGCCTGGCAGATCAGCCAGCCATACACCCTGGCCTGCGCCCAGTGCAGGTGGCGGTGGTTGGCGGGCTGCCTCGCCAGGTCGCCGCGGTGGGTCTTGATCTCTTCCAGCCTGTTCAGCACGCCGTCGTAGCCGTCGGCGCGGCCGCGCACGGCGAGCTGTTCGAACTCGCCGCGCAGGCTGATTTCGGTTTCGTAGGCCGGGCCGCGGCGGGCGGCGACCAGCTGGTGGCCCGCCATGCCCTCCTGCGCGCTCGGCGTGGGGGTGAACCGCAGGTCCAGGTCGCCGCGCTTGGCGGTGAACTCGCACAGGGTGCGAACGGCGACGGTGTACTGCATCGGCGGATCTTATCGCCCGGGAGACGCGACAATCGGCGGATGTCCAACCCGCCCCTGCTCTCGCTGGTGCTCACGGTCGTCGAGGCCCTCGCGACGCTCGCCTTCGCCTTGTCCGGCTTGCTGGAGGCCGCGCGCAAGCGGCTGGACGCCGTCGGCGTCTGCCTGGTCGCCGGGCTCGCGGCCTTCGGCGGCGGCACGCTGCGCGACGTGTTGCTGGACCGCCGGCCGTTCTTCTGGGTGGCCCATTCCGAATGGCTGTGGGCCCTGCTGGCGCTGTGCGCGGGGGCGATGTTCTTCCTGCGGGCACGCCACTTCGCGCCGACGGAGCGCGCCATGCAGTGGCCGGACGCGCTGGGGCTGGGGTTGTTCAGCGCCAGCGGCACGCAGCTGGCGCTGGGGCAGGACCTGCCGGGCATCGTCGCCGTGCTGATGGGGGTGATCACCGCCACCTTCGGCGGGGTGCTCCGCGACATCGTCTGCAACGAGATCCCGACGGCGCTGCGCGACCATCGCCCTTACGCGGTTTGCGCGTTCATCGGCGGCTGGGTGCTGGTGATCGCGCATCACCTGGGCGTGCCGCCCAGCCTGGGGCTGGTGATCGGGGCGGCCGTGGCCACCGGGTTGCGCGTGCTGGCGCTGGTGACGGGGTTCACCTTGCCGCGGTGGTCTTCAGGGCATGACGATGCTTGAGCTGGGGTTCGGCTGCGCGCTCACCGCCAGCCTACAAGTGCACGTCTCTCCGTAGGCTGGTGGTGAGCGCGCAGCCGAACCCCAGCTTCGCCAGCCACCCCTACCGCGTCGCCCCCACCAACGCCGCGGCCAACAACCCCGCCGCCTTCGGACTCGCCCCCTTGCCGGTGATCGCCAGCGCCGGCGGCGCCTGCAGCATGCGCTCGAAGACCGCGCGCACTTCGTCCGCCTCGATCGACTCGATCAGCGCGATGGCTTCCCGCACCGGCGTGACGGTGCCGTGCACGAACAACTCCTCCACCGCGCGCTCCATGGCGGCGTAGCTGCGCTCCGAGGAATGCACGCGCGACACCGCCAGCTGGTTCCTGGCGCGCTCCAGGTGCACCGGGTCGATGCCGCGCGCGTGTTCGCGCAGCAAGGTGCCGGTGGCGGTGACCAGCCGCTCCAGCTTGTCCGGCGTGGTGACGGCGTGGACGATCAGGTTGAACCAGGCATCGCCATGTTCCACCGAGGTTTGCGCGTTGTATGCCAGCCCCAGCCGCTCGCGCACCGTGTCGGTCAGCGGCGACGACATGCCGCCGCCGAACAGCGTGGACGCCAGCGAGCCTGCGATGCGCCAGCGTTGCTCGCCGATTCCATCCGGAAGGGCCGGCACGACCGGATACGACAGGCCCATGAACACTTGCGACACCTGCGTGAAGCGCTTGCCCATCGCCTTGCCGATGTGCCGGGGCAACTCCACGTCCGCTTGCCGCTCGCCGCCCCGGCGCATGCCGGCGAACAGGCGCTCGGCCTGCGCCATGAAATCATCGACGTCGAAGTTGCCGGCGGCGGCCACCACCGTCTTCTCCGCGACGTAGTGCGCCCGCACGTGCACGACCACGTCGTCGCGCGTGAAGCGTTCGATGTTCCGCAGCGTGCCGATCACCGGCATGCCCAGGGGGTGGTCGCCCCAGATGGCCTGGTCCAGCAGCTCGCCGGAGTGGTCCTCCGGATCCTCCGCGTACTCGATCGCCTCCTGGCGGATCACGTCCAGCTCGCGCTCCAGTTCGGCCTGCGGAAAGGTGCTGTTCAACACGATGTCGGCCGTCATGCCGAGGAACTGGCCGACGTGCCGGCCCAGCCCGCTCATGAAATACGCGGTGGTGTCCTTGCTGGTGAATGCATTGACGTCCGCGCCCAGCCGCTCGGCGTCCAGGTTGATCTCCTGCACCGACCGGCTGGTGGTGCCCTTGAACGCCATGTGCTCCAGCACATGGCTGATGCCGTTGGTGGCGGGCGACTCGTCGCGCGAGCCCACGCGCAGGAACACGCCGACGCTGGCGCTCTGCACCTGCGGCATGGGAATGGCCAGCACCCGCACGCCATTGGGCAAGGTCTTCAGGATGGCGGTCACCGGCGTGGCCCTTCCTGCGACAGCAGCAAGGCCTTGGCCGCTTCGATGCGCCATTGCAGGTCCACGCCGGCATCGTTCATCACGCGCAGCAGGAAGTCGCGGGGATCGTCCTGCTGCACGCCCTGCGACGCCGGCATGCTGGCCGTCGCCGGGGGCTGCAGCCGCTGCAGTGCGCGCTGCAAGCCCTCGGCCGCCATGGGTCGCAGCCGTGACAGCAGTTCCGCCTGGGCGTCGACACCTGGCGGCAGGTCCAGCCACGGGCCCTCGTCGAACAGGGCCGCGAGGTCCTGCGTGACGAAGGCCGACCAGCGTTCGGGGGCGACCTGGAAGGGAGGCATGGCCCCGGGCTGGCGGCTCATGCGGATGCGTTCCGGCCGCACGTCGCGCAGGTAACGCGAACGCAGGGAGGCGAGCAAGCCCTCGGCCTCCAGCGGGGACACTCCCTCGAGGAAGGAAAACCACAGCTGGTAGGCATCCGACCCGTTCACCGCGATGCCGGGCGCCGGCAGCTCCAGGTCCGCCTGCACGCCTTGCCACACCTTCGCCAGTTCCGCCCAGCCGCCGGCGCCCGCCACTTCCAGCACCGCCACGCGATCGGGTCCGTAAAGCCGCTGCAACTCGGCCTGCAATCTGTTCATGCGCCGAACTCTACCCGCTTGCCTGCTGTCCCACCGTCGGCCGGCATCTGGTTCAATGCGCCCATGAAACTCAAGAAGATCGCCCTCGGCGCGCTGGCCGTGATCCTGGTGGCCGGCGTCGCGGGCTGGTTCAGCCTGGACAAGGAAACGCGCGGCCTGCTCGCGACGGTGCCCACCAACAAGGACTTGCTGTTCTGGAGCCAGCCGCAGCGCGACGCCGCTTTCCGCGCGCTCGACCGCCTGCCGATCCTGGCCAAGGCGCGGGCCATCCCCGCGGGCGCCACCGCCTTGCCGCTGCCGCCCGGCCCGCCCCTGAAGCTGCCGCTGGACGTCGACGCCTACATGGCGGGCCAGCGCAGCGCGGCGCTGCTGGTGGTGCACGACGGCAAGTTGCGGCTGGAGCGCTATGCCCTCGGCTTCGACGGCGACGGCCGCTGGACCAGCTTTTCGGTGGCCAAGTCCATCACCTCCACGCTGGTCGGCGCGGCGCTGCGCGACGGCCACATCCGCAGCATGGACGACAAGGTCACCGACTACATCCCCCAGATGAAAGGCTCCGCGTACGACGCGGTCAGCATCCGCCAGCTCCTGACCATGACGTCGGGCGTCCGCTGGAACGAGGACTATTCGGACCCCAACTCGGATGTCGCGCGCTTCAACAACCACAAGCCCGAGGAAGGCGTGGACGCGCTGGTGAGTTACCTGCGCAAGCTGCCGCGCGACGTGCCCGCGGGCACGCGCTGGAACTACAGCACCGGCGAGACCAACCTGGTGGGCGTGCTGGTCGCGCAGGCGACGAAGAAGCCCCTGGCCGCGTACCTTTCGGAAAGGATCTGGGTTCCGGGCGGCATGGAGCAGCAGGCCACCTGGATCCTGAGCCGCACCGGACAGGAGATCAGCGGCTGCTGCATCCAGGCCGCGTCGCGCGACTTCGCCCGCTTCGGACTCTTCATCCTCGGCGGCGCGCGCGCCAACGGCCAGTCGATCGTGCCGGAGGGCTGGCTGGCCGAAGCCACCACCAAGCGCACCGACATCAACCGGCCGGGCCGCGGCTATGGCTACCAGTGGTGGACCTACGACGACGGCAGCTTCGGAGCCATCGGCATCTTCGGCCAGGGCATCTTCATCGATCCCAAGCGCAAGCTCGTCATCGCGTCCAACGCCAACTGGGCGGGCGGCGCGCGCGACCCGCGGGCCAGCGCGGCCCGCGAGGCGTTCTACCAGGCGGTGCAGAAGGCCGTTGATGATGAGGCAGGAAAGCAGATCGAGTAGGACACGGTGCACGGGCGCACCCGTCGGCCGCTGGCTTGACCCGGATGCACGTGCTTACGAGTGTGTAC
>JAKFEZ010000126.1:0-12737 GCA_036675435.1 Ramlibacter sp.
GCCATCACAGCGCTGAAGCTCGAGGACATGTACAGCAAGGACGAGATCCTGGAGACTTACCTCAACACGGTGCCATTCCTCTACAACGCCTACGGCATCGAGATGGCGGCGCGCACTTATTTCGACAAGACCGCCGGCCAGCTGGACGCGCTGGAAAGCGCTACCTTGATCGGGATGCTCAAGGGCACCAGCTACTACAACCCGGTGCTGAACCCGGAGCGCGCGGTGCAGCGCCGCAACACGGTGCTGGCGCAGATGGTGCGCCACGGCAAGCTCGAGGCGGCGAGCCTGGAGGCGATGAAGAAGCAGCCGCTGGGCCTGGATTTCGAACGGCAAGCCGAAGACCTGGGGGTGGCGCCGCACCTGACACAGCAGCTGCGCCGCTGGCTGATCTCCTGGGCCGATCGCCGTGGCTACAACATTTATGCCGATGGCCTGGTGGTGCGCACCACCATCGATTCACATCTGCAGTCGCTGGCCACCGAAGCCCTGACCCGGCAAGCCGACAAGCTCCAGGCCATTGCCGACAAGGCGTGGGGCCGGCGCATGGGTTCCAGCAAGGAACTGGTCCAGGCGTTCGTGCGAGAAACCGCGCAGTACAAGGCGGCCGTCGAAGCCGGGATGAACGATGGCCAGGCTTTGAACAAGGTGCAGGCCGACGCCGATTTCATGCGCAGATTGTGGCAGGGCAAGACCACGCTGCAAGCCGCGTTCCTGGCCATCGAGCCCGGCAACGGCCACGTCAAGGCCTGGGTGGGCAGCCGCGACTTCCAGCAGGACCAGTTCGATCATGTCCAGCAGGCACGCCGGCAGCCCGGCTCCACCTTCAAGCCCTTCGTCTACGGCGCGGCTTTCGATCAGGGCATCAGCCCGTCCGAGATGCTGATCGACGAAGCGATGGAATATCGCGTGGACGACAAGGTCTGGAAGCCCACCGACATGCAGCAGGCCACTGGGCAGCCGTTGACCCTGCGCGAAGGGCTGGTCCAGTCGAAGAACACCATCACCGCGCAGCTGATCCAGCGGGTCGGCGCCGGGCGGGTGGCGCAAGTGGCACAGGCGATGGGCGTGCGCGAAAGCAAGCTCGACGCGGTGCCGTCGCTGGCCCTGGGGACCAGCCCGGTCACGCTCAAGGAAATGGTCAGCGCTTACGGCACCATTGCCAACAGCGGCGGCTACGTCGAGCCGGCGCTGGTCACCTCGGTGACGAGCCGCGAGGGCACGGTGCTCGAGCAATTCACGGCAAAAGCGCCCGAGCAGAGCCTGTCCAGCGCGGCGGCCCAGACCCTGCAGGACCTGATGCGCGGCGTGATCGATCAAGGCACCGGCACGCCGATCCGCAAGCGCTTCGGCATCAAGGGCGACCTCGCCGGCAAGACCGGCACGACGCAGAACAACACCGACGGCTGGTTCATCCTGATGCATCCGCAACTGGTGTCGGGCGCTTGGGTCGGCTTCAACGACAACCGCATCACCATGGGCGACTCGTGGGGCCAGGGTGCGCACAACGCGCTCAACATCGTCGGTGATTTCTTCCAGCAGACCTTGAAGGCGAAGGCCGTGGATGCGAAGGCCAGGTTCCCGGCCCCGCGCAACCAGGGTCTGGTCGACCCGGAAGAGCGCATGAACTTCTGGCTCAACACCGTGGCGCAGAGTCAGCCGCAGATGCTGCAGGAGGGCCAGGTGGTGATCGTGCCGCCGGCGGTGGCCGGCAGGCCATGGCAGGAGCCCGCGCCAGCGCCGCAGCAGGCAATGCCTTACTCGCAGGCGACCCCCTATGCGCAGCCCCTGCCCCGCCCCGAGTCTGAGTGGTACCCGGAGCGCCAGCGGGCGCCGGCGTATTCGCGCGGTCCGACTCTCCCACCGCCGCCGGACGGCGAGCGCGGCGAACGGCAGCATGGTCCGACGCGCATCGTGATCGTGCCGCCCAGCGCGCCGCCGGACGCACGCCGCGGCCAGAACGACGAGTACCAGTGGCGCGCCGCACAGCCCCGCGCCGACCAGCACCCGCACCCTGGCGGCCCCGCTGCATTCGACGAGCGCGTGCCGAGAACGCTGGGCAACAGCGGCGGGCGCTGGGGCGAATGACGTCCGTCAGCCGCGCAGTACCCGCGCCCGCTCCAGCAGCAATTCGCGCTCGCGCGCATTCGACGACAGTTCTGCCGCGCGCTCGAACTCCGCGCAGGCCTCCGCGTTGCGGCCCATTTTGGCCAGCAGGTCGCCACGCACACTGGGCAGCCACTGGTAGTTGCGCAGCGACTTTTCCTCGCGCAGGCTATCGATGATCTCCAGGCCTGCTGCCGGGCCGAAGGCCATGCTCACCGCCACGGCCCGATTGAGTTCCACCACGGGCGACGGGGCGGCCTGCGCCAAGGCGTCGTACAAGGCGGCGATGCGCTGCCAATCCGTGGCGTCGCCGGTGGGCGCCCGCGCGTGGCAGGCCGCGATGGCCGCCTGCAGTGCGTAAGGCCCGAGCGCACCGCCCAGTTCCTCGGCACGCTCCAGAGCCACCAGGCCGCGGCGGATCAGCAGGCGGTCCCAGCGCCTGCGATCCTGCGCCAGCAGCAGCACCGGCCGGCCGGACCCATCGACCCGCGCGGCCGCCCGCGAGGCCTGCAGTTCCATCAACGCGACCAGTCCATGCGCCTCGGATTCGCGCGGTGCCAGCTCGGCCAGCATGCGGCCGAGCCGCAAGGCCTCGTCGCACAGCGCCGGGCGCATCCAGTCCTGCCCTGCCGTGGCGGTGTAGCCTTCGTTGAAGATAAGGTACACCACCTCCAGCACCGAGCCCAGCCGCTCGTGCAGGGCTTCGCCGCGCGGCAGCTCGAACGGCACGCGGGCTTCGCTCAGGCTGCGCTTGGCCCTCACGATGCGCTGCGCGACCGTCGGCTCGGGGACCAGGTAGGCGCGCGCGATTTCATGGGTGGTCAACCCGCCCAGCAACTTGAGCGTGAGGGCGACCCGCGCCTCGGTCGACAGCACCGGATGGCAGGCGGTGAAGATCAGCCGCAGCAGGTCGTCGCCGATCTCGTCGGCCCGCGCGGCATCGAGGGCGTCGACGAAGTCGGGCACGATCAACGCCTCCTGCGCTTGCAGGTCCTGGCCGATCTGCTCCAGCTTGGCGCCCAGCACCTTGTCGCGCCGCAGCCGGTCGAGCGCCCGGTTCTTGGCCGTGGCCATTAGCCATGCTCCCGGATTGCGCGGCACGCCGTCGAGCGGCCATCGTTCCAGCGCCGCCACCAGCGCATCCTGCGCCAGTTCCTCTGCCAGGCCGATGTCGCGCACCATGCGCGCGACGCCGGCGACGATCTTGGCCGATTCGATGCGCCATACGGCGCTGATCGCCTGGTGCGTGGCCGAATGCATCTAGTTCATCACTGCGGCGGCAGGGCAGCCGGGTCCATGTAGGCCAGCTCCCAGATGTGGCCGTCGAGGTCGGTGAAGCCATGGCCGTACATGAAGCCGTGGTCCTGCGCCGGGTTGGGCGCGGTGCCGCCGGCGGCGATGGCCTTGCGCACCATCTCGTCCACCTCGGCCCGGCTCTCGCACGACAGGCAAACCAGCACCTCGGTGGTCTGGGTCGCATCGGCGATCTTCTTTCGGGTGAAGGTCTGGAAGAACGGCTCGACCAGCAGCATGGCGAAGATGTTGTCGGCGATCACCATGCAGGCGCCCTGCTCGTTGGTGAACTGCGGATTGAAGCTGAAACCCAGGGCGTCGAAAAAAGCCCGGGTGCGCTGCATGTCCTTGATGGGAAGGTTGACGAAGATCTGGCGTGACATGGCGTTGCTCCTTTACTTCATGCCCATTTGCCGGAACCGCTCGATCTCGGGCCCGGGCTCGAAATCTTCCAGGTCGTAGAGCTGGCGCACCTCGATCTCGGCGTCGCGGCCCTCGCCCATGGGGTTGGGGAAGCGGCGGGCCCACTCCAGCGCTTCCTCGCGCGAGCGCACTTCGATCACCGTGTAGCCCGCAATCAGCTCCTTGCTCTCGGCGAACGGGCCGTCGATGACCTCGCGCCCGCCGCCCGAATAGCGGATGCGCCAGCCCTTGGATGAAGGTTGCAGCCCCGAAGCATCGAGCAGCGCGCCCGCCTTGGCCAGGCCCTCGTGATAGTCGGCCATGGCCGCAATCAGTTCGGGCGTGGCGCCCTCGGTAGGCCTGGTTGCCGCTTCGGTTTCGGGCGTCGCTTTGACGATGATCATGAATCGCATGACATGGCTCCTGAGTTGCTGTGACCGTGAAGGAAGGCGAAATTCCTGCGCCTCACTGTCACGACGAACGGCGGCTGGCGGAATCGACACGCGTGGGACGCCCGGTGCGATTTTTTTATCACACAGCGCGGGCAGCCTGGCCGCGGCCCGCCAGGGCGCGCCAGACCCACCAGGCGGCGGCCAGCGACGCCAGGGCTGCCACAACAGCGGCGTACTGCATCCCCCGCACGAACGCGGTGCGGCTGGCGGCGGCGAGCGCATCGCCTGCCGCGCCGCCGAGTTGCTTCGCCGCGTCGATCGCGGCGCCCAGCGTGCCTTGGGCCGCGGTCACGACCTCTGTCGGCATTCCGCTGGGAAAGTACTCCGCCAGCCCTTGGCGGTACACGGCCGTGCCGATGCTGCCGAGCACTGCGATGCCCAGGGCGCCACCCAGCTCCGCCCCGGTTTCGGACAGTGCCGACGCCGCGCCGGCCCGCTCCGGCGGCGCACTGCCGACGATCAGGTCGGTGGCCAGGGTGAACACCGGCGCGACGCCCAGCCCGTAGATGAGGAGGGCCGCAGCCAACGGCGCCGGCGCCTTGGACAGTCCGGCAACGCACAACAGGGCAAAGCCGACGGCCGCCAGCACCAGCCCGCCTGCGATCACGCCCGCCGGCCGCCAGCGGCGCAGCAGCGCCGGCGTCAGCAGCGAACCGGCGACAAAGGCGAACGCGAACGGCAAGGTCCACAGGCCGGCCTCGAGCGGGCCCATGCCCAGCACCAGCTGGAAGTACTGCGACACGAAAATGAACATGCCGAAGGCGACGAAGGTGCCCAGGGTGTAGGTGGCCAGCGCCGCGCCGAAAGCCGGGCTGCGAAACAGCCGCAGGTCGATCATGGGATTTGCCAGCCGCCGCTGGCGCCTGACGAACAGCCAGCCCAGCATCATCCCGACGGCGATGGCCAGCAGGGCGGCTGCGCCGGGGCCGTGTTCGGCCAGCCGCTTCACGCCATGAATGAAGGCCAGGACGGCGCCCAGCGACAGCAGGGCGCTGCGCAGGTCCATCGGCCCCGCCACGGGATCGCGGTACTCGGGCAGCAGCAGCGGCCCCACGAGCAACAGCAGCACCATTACCGGCACGCTGACCAGGAAGGCCGAGCCCCACCAGAAATATTCCAGCAGCGCCCCGCCCAGCACGGGCCCCAGGGCGCCGCCGGCCGAATAGCTGGAAATCCACACGCCGATGGCGAGCGTGCGCTCGCGCGGATCGTGGAACATGTTGCGGATCAGCGAAAGCGTCGAGGGCGCGATGGTCGCGCCGGCGATGCCCAGCAGAGCGCGCATCGCAATCAGCATCTCGGCGCTGGTGGAGAAGGCTGCCAGCACCGAGGCGAGACCAAACGCAAGCGCGCCCGCCAGCAAAAGCCGCCGCCGGCCGATGCGGTCGCCCAGCGTGCCCATGGTCATGAGGAAGCCGGCCACCATGAAGCCGTAGATATCGATGATCCACAGCAGCTGCGCGCTGCTGGGCTGCAGCTGGGCGCTGATGGCCGGCAAGGCCAGATTCAGCACCGTCAGGTCCATGGCATAGACCGCGCAAGGCAGCGCGATCACACCCAGGCCGATCCATTCGCGCCGGCCCGCCCGCTGGGGCGAGGCCTGCGCCGGCGCCTCAGGCATAGCAGGGAGCGACGGCGCGCACCTCCACGGTGGCCCACTCGGCCGCCGGGCACTGAGCGGCAATCCGCAGGGCCTCGTCGCGGCTGTCGCAGTCGAGCAGGAAGAACCCGCCCACCATTTCCTTGGCTTCGGAGAACGGGCCGTCCAGCACCTGCGCCCGGCCGTTGCCCACGGTGACGCGCGCCGCGGTCTCGTCCTGCGAAGCCAGCGACTCGCTGGCGCGCAACAAGCCCCGGGCCTTCAAGTCGGCGCCGAAGCGCAGCATGCGCTCGTACACCGCCTCGCCTTCCGCACGGCTGCGGGTCTGGCGCTGGCCGACAGGTTCGTGGATCAACAGCAGGTAGGGCATGAGGCGCTCCGCACGGCGAAAAAGCGCTCAGTCTACAAAGAAATCAGGAATGAAGTTCGTCTGACCCGGTTTGACGGAATACCGGTCGAGATCGGTGACGCCGTTCGCCGCCAGCAGCTCGTCGTCGATGAAGAAATTGCCGCTGTTGCCGGCGGGGCTGGTCAGGATGAAATAGGCCGCGTCGGACAGGATTTCGGGCTTGCGGCATTTGTCCAGATCCACCCCCGGGATCATCTGCAGCGCGGCGGTGGCGATGGCGGTACGCGGCCACAGGCTGTTGACGGCGATGCCGTACTTCTTGAACTCGCCCGAATGCCCCAGCGTGCACATGCTCATGCCGTACTTGGCCATGGTGTAGGCCGTGTGCGGGGCGAACCAGTGCTGCTTCATGGACAAGGGCGGCGACATGTTGAGTACGTGCGGATCGCGCCCGGCAGCGGCCGACCTCTTCAGCTCGGCTAGGCAGGCCTGGGTGCACAGGTAGGTGCCGCGCGCGTTGATGCCGTTCATCAGGTCGTAGCGCTTCATCGGCGTATGCTCGGTGTCGGTCAGGCTGATGGCGCTGGCGTTGTTGACCAGGATGTCGATGCCGCCGAAAGCCTCCACGGCTTTGGCCACGGCTGCCGTCACGGCGTCCTCGTCGCGGATGTCAACTTGCAACGGCAAGGCCTGGCCGCCGGCCGCCTTGATCTCCTCGGCGGCGCTGTAGATCGTGCCGGGCAGCTTGGGGTTGGGGTCGGTGGTCTTGGCCGCAATGACCACGTTGGCGCCGTCGGCGGCGGCGCGCTTGCCGATGGCCAGCCCGATGCCGCGCGACGCACCGGTGATGAACAGGGTCTTGCCTTTCAGGGTCATCGCTCTTCTCCAGGGTTGGGGTGCATTCTCATCCGGCGGATTCATCTCGCCGGCACGGCGGGTCACACTTTCGAGAAATCCGGCTTGCGCTTTTGCATGAAGGCACCGAACGCCTCCTTGGCGGCGGGCTCGCCGAGCATGCGAGCAAAGCTCTGGCCCTCATCGGCCATCTGCTGCAGCACCAGTTGCTGCTGGCCCTTCTTCATCAGGCGCTTGGTCTCGACCAGCGAACTCATCGGCTTGGCCGCCAGCTTGCGGGCAGCCGCCTGCGCTACCGCAGTGGCCTCGGTGGGCGGGACCACCCGATTGACCAGCCCGACCTCGAGCGCGGCTTCGGCCATGAACGGCTCGCCCAGCAGCAGCGCCTCGGCGGCGCGGTGGTAGCCCAGCATCTGCGGAACCAGCAGGCTGGACGCCGCTTCGGGACACAGGCCCAGGTTGACGAACGGCATCGAGAACGCCGCGTTGTCGCCTGCATAGACCAGGTCGCAATGCAGCAGCATCGTGGTGCCGACCCCGACCGCCGGCCCGCAGACGGCGGCCAGCAGCGGCTTGGCAAACGTGGCGATTCCGTGCAGGAAGCGAAACACCGGGGAGTCCATGCCGGCCGGCGGCTTGTTGAGGAAATCCTCGATGTCGTTGCCCGCGCTGAACACGGTTTCATGACCTTGCAACACCGCCACGCGCAGGCCGGGATCGGCAGCGGCCTGGGCCAGCGCATCGGCCATCGCGCCGTACATGGCGGAGGTAATCGAGTTCTTGCGATCGAGACGGTTGAGGGTGATGGTCATCACGCCGGCTTCGGCGTGGGTGAGGATAGGGTTGCTCATGGTGTTGCCTTCAATGCTTCCTTGACGAAATCCAGCCGGTCCTGGCCCCAGTACATCTGGCCGCCGACAAAAAAAGTGGGCGCGCCGAACACGCCCCGGGCCACCGCCTCCTGCGTCACGGCCTTGAGCCGCTCCTTGACCTCGGGCTCGGCTGCCAGTGCCAGCAGCGCCGCCGCATCGAAGCCCGCGCTGGCCAACACCGCGGCCACCGTGGCCGGGTCGTTCATGTTCATGGCTTCGACCCAGATGGCCCGGTACACGGCGTCGACATACGCCACCAGCCGGGCCTCGTCACGCATCTGCAGGCCGGTGGCGCCGCGCATCAGCGTCAGGGTGTTGATCGGGAAGTACGGATTCTGGCTGAAAGACACTTGATAGCGCCGGGCAAAGCGCTCCAGGTCGTCCATCAGGTAGCGGCCCTTGCTCGCGATGTCGGTGGGCGAGCGATTGCCGGTGGCCTGAAACACGCCGCCCAGCAGCATCGGCTTGCAGTCGATCGCGGCGCCGGTGCTGGCAGCCAGGCCCGGCAGCTGAGACCAGGCCAGGTAAGCGGCAGGGCTGCCGACATCGAAGTAAAACTCAACGGTCTGGGTCATGCGCCTCGTGCCTTGATCAGATTTCTAGAATTTTTCGTTCCAGGGACGCAGGTCGAGCTCGTGCGTCCACGCATCGCGCGGT
Source organism: Ramlibacter sp. (assembly GCA_036675435.1). GTDB lineage: Bacteria > Pseudomonadota > Gammaproteobacteria > Burkholderiales > Burkholderiaceae_C > Ramlibacter. The sequence continues at coordinate 8,587 of JAKFEZ010000126.1, forward strand.
TGGCGATGCAGCATCCAGTAATTCTCGGCGATGTGGTCGGGGTTGAGGATGCCATCACTTTCCTTGCGCGCGTAGCGCTCCGGAAAGTTTTCGCGAATGAATTCGGTATCGATCGCGCCGTCGATGATGGTGTGGGCCACGTGGATGCCGCGCGGGCCGAGCTCGCGCGCCATGCTCTGCGCCAGCGCCCGCAGCGCATGCTTGGCGCCGGCGAAAGCGGCAAAGCCTGCCGAGCCGCGCAGCGAGGCCGTGGCGCCGGTGAAGATGATGGTTCCCTTGGGCCCCTCGCCATCGCGGGCGACCATCCGCCGCGCCACCTCCCGGGCGTTGAGGAAGCCGCCCAGGCAGGCCATCTCCCAGATCTTGAAGTACTTGCGCGCGGTCTCGTCGAGGATGCTGCTGGGGACGTTGGCGCCGATGTTGAACACCAGCACCTCGATCGGGCCGATGCCGGACTCGATCTGCTCGACCAGCGCGATCACTTCGTCTTCCTTGCGGGCATCGGACGCGAAGCCGTGGGCCTGGCCGCCATCGGCCCGGATCTGGCCGAGCAACGCCTGCAGCTTGTCGAGGCTGCGCCGTGTGGCGCAAACCGTGTAGCCGCCGCGCGCGAAACGCCGGGCGATGGCGCCGCCGGTGGCGTCACCGGCGCCGATGATGAGGGCAACGGGCTGCATCAGTCAAGACGCCGACGGGCCGCCCCTAGGCGGCTTGGGCCCCCTCGGGGGGCAGCGACGACACGTCAGTGCGGAGCGTGGGGGCATATTCACTCTTTGTAGTAGACGACCTGGTGCGTCGTGGCGAGCAGGTGGCCGTCCTCGGTCCAGAGCTGCGCGGTCTGGTCGAAGTAGCCGTCGTGGAAAGCCTGGGCCTGCGCCTGGCCCAGCAGGTAGCCGTCACCCGCCTGCGCCAGTTGGGCCTGGCCGGCGTGAAAGTACACGGTCATCGACACGGTGCCGATCGGCACCGGCGACGGCCGGCGCCGCCAGATGCGCGGAAAGAACACGTCGGACAGCGCCGCCAGCGACGCAAAGTCGAGCGGGCGCGCCGGCACGTCGCGCAGCCACAGGCGCGAGCGGCTTGTGCCCTGGTCCTGCCCATCCCAGGTGGAGGGGAAGCCGCCATCGACGAAGCGCATCTCGTAGCGGCTGACCCATTCGACGCGCTTGGGTCCGCCGGCCAGGGCCACTTCGCCGGGCGGAGGCACGGCCGGCATGGTGTGTTCCACCGCTTTCCAGGTCTCGCGCCGCAACGCGGTGAACACAGTGGCGGTCAGCACGGTCTGGCCCTCCTGCTGCATCTCGACCACCCAGTGCTGGGTGGAGCGATTGGTGCGCGCCGGACGTGCCAGCACCTCGAACGCGCCTTCGGCCACCGCGGCGGCGAAGTTGACGGTGAGGGCCACCGGCTCTCCGAGCAGCTGGGGATGGTTCAGTACCGCGGACAGGGCCTGCGCGGCCGTCACCCCGCCGAACGGGCCGACCATGTTGGCGTAGGCCGCGCTGGTGCGGCCCTGCCAGCGATCGGCGGCAATGGGCGTCAGCGCGACGGCGTCGTCGAAGGGATGCGCGCTCATGCGGCTTTCGCCCCGGCCAAGCCGGTGAGCCAATCGGCCATGCGCGGCCAGAGCCTGGTTTCCTGGTCGCTGCGGAACGGGCCGAAGTGGCCGATGCGCCGCAGCGCCAGATCGGCCGGGGCGATGCGCCGGACCTCGCGCCGGGCGTTCTCGTAGAGGTCGATCAGGCTGTGCGTGCCGCGCAGCGTCATCAACTCGTCATCGGTGATCGACAGCGCCATGACCGGGAATCGCACGTTGGCATAGCGCTGGCGCACGCGTTCCCCCTCGGCGCCTACGCTGTACCGCGGATTCAGGCACCACCTGCGCCACTGCATGATCACGCCGGCCGGCAAATCGCCGACTTTGCGCAGCCTGCGGCCGGGAAAGTAGCCGAACAGCCGGGTCGCCAGCGGTACCAGCACCAGCCAGAAATACAGGACGAAGCGCTTGAGCTGAGGCGCGTTCTCGCGCCAGTAGCCGCTGCCGGCGGCCACGCTCAGCATGCCGCTCACCTTGTGCTGGTTGTTCAGCAGGCCGGGCAGTTGCGCGCCCAGGCTATGCCCCAGCAGATAAAGCGGGCGCTCGGGCAGCGCCGCATGGGCGTGGTCGATGGCCGCTTCGTAGTCGTGGGTCCAGTCGAACAGGTCGGCCTTGAAGCCGCGCAGCGCGCTGCCGCTGGGGCCGGACTCGCCGCTGCCGCGATAGTCGAAGGTGGTGACACGCCAGCCCTGCCCTGCCAGCCAATGCGCGAACGGCGCATAGAAATCCTGCCGCACCCCCATCGCGCCGCCGATCACCACGCTGCCGCGGTCCGGGCTGTCGGGCTCGTACACGCGCGCGCAGAGCCGGGTGCCGTCGGCGGCCTCAATGGATTCAGCTTTCATGTGCTCTCCTTGCGTCACGTCAAACGCGCTCGAAAATCCCCGCCGCGCCCTGCCCCATGCCCACGCACATGGTCACCATGCCGTACTTCAGATTCTTGCGCTGCAACGCGTGAACGACTGTCGCCGACCGGATAGCGCCGGTGGCGCCCAGCGGATGCCCGAGCGCGATCGCTCCGCCCATGGGGTTGACCTTTCGGGCATCGAGCCCGAGCGTGTTGATCACCGCCAGCGACTGCGCGGCAAACGCCTCGTTGAGCTCGATCCAATCCATGTCTTCGTGCTTCAGACCGGCATAGCGCAGCGCGGCCGGAATCGCCTCGATCGGGCCGATGCCCATGATGTGCGGCGGCACGCCGCGGCTGGCATAGCTGACGAAACGGGCCAGCGGCTTCAAGCCGAAGCGCTTGACGGCGGCTTCGCTGGCCAGGATCAGCGCGCCGGCGCCATCCGAGGTCTGCGAGCTGTTGCCGGCGGTCACCGAGCCGCGCGCGGCAAACACCGTCTTCAGCTTGGCCAGGCCTTCGACCGTGGTATCGGGCCGCGCGCCCTCGTCCAGGCTCACCGTGCGGGTCGCCACCGAAACCTCGGCGGATTCGAGATCCACCGAGCGTTCGGACACCTCGACCGGCGTCATCTCACTGGCGAACTCGCCTGCCTTCATCGCCGCGACGGCCTTCATGTGCGACTGATAGGCGAATTCGTCCTGTGCGTCGCGCGACACTTTCCACCGCTGCGCCACTTTCTCGGCCGTAAGGCCCATGCCATAGGCGATGCCGTAGCTTTCGATGTCGTCGGGGTTGCTGAAGATGGTCGGCGAAAGCGACGGCGAGTTGCCCATCATCGGCACCATGCTCATGCTTTCGGTGCCGGCCGCGATCATCACGTCCGCCTCGCCCACGCGGATGCGGTCAGCCGCCATCTGCACGGCGGACAGGCCCGAAGCGCAGAAGCGGTTGACGGTGATCCCGCCCACGCTCTTGGGCAGCCCGGCCAGCACCGCGCCGATACGGGCCACGTTCAGCCCCTGTTGGGCCTCGGGAATCGCGCAGCCGCAGATCACGTCCTCGATGGCTTGCGGATCGAGCTCGGGCACTTGTGCGAGCGCGGAGCGCAGCACTGTCGCGAGCAAGTCGTCAGGCCGGGTATGGCGGAAAAAGCCGCGATGCGACCGCCCGATTGGCGTGCGTGTGGCGGCGACGATGTAGGCTTCTTGGATTTGTTTCATGGAGTGCTCCGTGTGTTTTGTCCTTCCCCCTTTGGGGGAAGGCCGGGATGGGGGCATCGCCCGCCAATCTGTTCAATTGCTCCAGAATGGCGGTGAGTACGCCATCCCTGTTGACCAAGGGGTCGCTCGTCGAGAAGCGCAGCACCGCGAAACCCTGGCTTCGAAAAAGCTCCTCTCGCCGGCTGTCGTACTCTTCCTGCTCCGCGTGCTGCGATCCATCCAGTTCGACGATCAGTTTGAGATTGAGGCAAGCAAAGTCCGCGATGTAGTTGCCCAGCGGGTGCTGTCGCCTGAATTTCACCCCCAACTGCTCAGCTCGGAGTCCGGCCCAGAGCTTGCGCTCCGAGTCGGTCATGCCGCTTCGCAGCGCGCGAGCGTTGCGTTGTGCCACTGAAGTTGATTGGTCTTGCATGCGTGCCCCCACCCCTACCCTCCCCCAGAGGGGGAGGGAGGAATGCAGCCTCAGTTGCGCACCGGCTTCCCC
>JAKFEZ010000127.1:0-12735 GCA_036675435.1 Ramlibacter sp.
AGCTTGCGGTTCGCCGGGTCCTTGCCATGCTGCAACTGGATCTGCGCCATCTCGATGGCCGCCTGATGGTGCGGCAGCATGCCCTTCACGAAAGCAACGTCGGGGTCGGGGTCCTGGATGCCGGAGCCCATCGCCTGATGCATGCGATCCATGCTGGCCTGGTACGCGGCCTGCGCCGAGTTGTTGCCGCCGGCGCTGCCTGTCGGCGCGTGCGTTCCATGGCCGCCCTGCGGCGCGGCCGGCGCAGCGGCGTGCGGCTTCTCCGGGTCATGCGTATGCGTGCTCGGCGTCACCGCGGCCTGCTGCGCACCGCCCTCCGGGCCGTAGATGAAACGGTGCAGCCCCCAGTAGCTGGTGGAGAAAATGGCCAACGCGGCCACCAGACCTGCCGGTATCGTCCACAGCGGCCGGCGGATGGCGAAGCGGATCTGCGGCGTCGGGTCCGCGGCGATGGCGACGATCACGGCCATGATCAGCGCGTGCCCGACCAGGTCGAGGCGGCCGAATGGGTACACCGCGGCATTGAAAATGATGAAGAGGGTGATGGCCGACAAGCGCCGCACCAGTGCCGTCCAGAGCAGCCCGAAACCCATGGTGAACTCCGCCACCCCCGCCATCGGGATGAACACGTCGCGCGGCATGCCGAAGGTGAGGAAGGGTTTTTCCTCCACGAGGGGATAGAACCAGTCGGGATAGGCGAACTTCTCCAGGCTGGACCACATCAGCGCGATGGCCACGCCCCACCGCAGCGCCACGAACCGGTACTTGCGCCACTCCTCGTTCTTCACGGCATAGAGCAGCAGATAGGCTGCAACGCCCACACCCAACGCGAGGTAGTCCAGCAGGTGGAAGAGCTGGTAGTCGGTGAGCGCCAGCACCCACAGGAGAATGATGCCCGCGGCCGCCAGCGGCATGGTCTTGCGCGAAAACACGAAGGCCGCGATGAGCAGCTGCATCCACGACACCCACTCGTGCGGGGTCTTGAGATCGGGCGTCAGGTACACGCCGCCGACCGCGAACACCGCGACGAAGAACGCCGCGATGACGACGCGCACGAAGTCGTCGAGCCGCCGCCACAGCGGTCCGGCGACCGTGTCGATGCCGCCCAGAATGCTCTGGCCAACAGCCGTCTTCTCGATCGCGCGCGTCAGCAGGAAAAAGACGAGCACCAGGCCAATGCCGATCCAGAACCATGGGTTCGAGAGCGTTTGTCCCAGCTTCTGCGGCGGGGCTTCCACGATGTAAGGGGCGAACCACTTGACGTGGGCGTGAGAGGCCGTGACGGTGGCCAGGCCGGCGCCTAGCGCGACGGCGCGCGCGAAGGAGGAATTGATGGCAAGCATGGTGTTCTTGTTTCCCTGCTGTGATGGCGGACGACTTTCGGCAAGTCTATATTGCCGTCCTCTGTCCTTAAGATAGGGCCATCGTTTGCTCGACAGGAGGGTCCCGTTGAAAATCAAGAAGATTGCCTTTGGCCTGGTCGCCGCCCTCGCCGTGGCCGGCGCGGCCGGCTGGTTCTCCCTCGACAAGGAAACCCGGGGGCTGCTTGCCACCTTCCCCACCAACCGCGACCTCCTCTTCTGGAGCCAGCCGCAGCGCGACGCTGCCTTTCGTGCGCTCGACCGGCTGCCGGTGCTGGCCAAATCGCGCGTCATCGCGGCCGGAGGCAGCGCGATGCCGCTGCCTCCGGGGCCGCCGCTGCAATTGCCGCTGGACATCGGCGCCTACATGGCCGGGCAGCGCAGCGCCGCGCTCCTGATCGTGCACGACGGCAAGCTGCGCCTGGAGCGCTACGGCCTGGGCTTCGATGGCAGCGGGCGCTGGACAAGCTTTTCGGTGGCCAAATCGATGACTTCCACGCTGGTGGGCGCCGCCATTCGCGACGGGCACATCAAGAGCATGGACGACAGGGTCACCAACTACATTCCGCAGATGAAGGGCTCGGCCTATGACGACGTGAGCGTGCGCCAGCTGCTGACGATGACGTCGGGCGTGCGCTGGAACGAAGACTACGCCGACCCCAGCTCCGATGTGGCGCAGTTCAACAAGCACAAGCCCGAAGAAGGCGTCGATGCGCTCGTGAGCTACATGCGGCGGCTGCCGCGCGCAGTGCCGCCCGGCACGCAATGGAACTACAGCACCGGCGAAACCAACCTGGTCGGTATTCTGGTGAGCCAGGCGACGAAGAAGCCCTTGGCCGCCTACCTCTCGGAAAAGATCTGGCTTCCCGCCGGCATGGAACAGCAGGCCACCTGGCTGCTGAACAAGACGGCGCAGGAAATCAGCGGCTGCTGCATCCAGGCCGCAGCGCGAGACTACGCCCGCTTCGGGCAGTTCATCCTGGAGGGCGCCCGCGTCAATGGGCAAAGCATCGTCCCCCAGGGCTGGCTGGCCGAAGCCACGTCCACGCGCACCGACATTGGCCGGCCGAATCGCGGCTATGGCTATCAATGGTGGACCTACGCCGACGGTAGTTTCGCGGCGCGCGGCATCTTCGGCCAGGGCATTTTCATCGACCCGAAGCGCCACATCGTGATCGTCTCCAACGCCAACTGGGCGGGTGGCGCACGGGACCCTGCCGCCAGCGGGGCACGCGAGGCGTTTTACATGGCGGTGCAGAAAGCCATCGATGAAGAGGCCACGGGCGGCGCAGGTGCCGCCCGCTAGGATGGTTCGATCGCTCGCTTATCCTCATAAGGCACGGCAATGGCAGCAAACCCGGCCCCTGATCGCCGACAGTTCTGGAATCGTCGGCGGCTCGCGGCCTGGGGCGCGGCCGCAGGCTTCATCCTGCTGCCCTTGCTCGCGATGCAGTTCACCCAGGAAGTGAATTGGGGTGCGGAGGATTTCGCCTTCGCCATCGCCATGGTCCTCGGCGTGGGCGTCACCTATGAGTTGGCCCTGAGGATGACAGGCAACCGCGCCTACCGTGCGGGGGTCGGCGTGGGGCTGGCGGCGGCGTTCGTTCTGATCTGGGCCAATGCAGCCGTGGGCGTCGTCGGCAGCGAGAACAATCCCGTCAACTACATGTTCGACGCGGTGCCCGTCGTGGGCATCGTCGGCGCCCTTATCGCGCGCCTGCGCCCCGACGGAATGGCGCGCGCGATGCTGGCGACAGCGCTCGCGCAGGTGCTGGCGGCAGTGATCGTGCTCATGGCCGGCCTCGGCTTCACCGGGCCGATCACCGTGTTCTTCACCGGGATGTGGCTCATCTCGGCCTGGCTGTTTCGCAAAGCGGCGCGCGGCTAGGCCATCTTGAGCGTCGGCTGCAACGCGCAGGCCCTCGCGGAAACAGCATCGCAATCCCAGCTGCCGCCAGGCCCGCGAGCATCGAGCCGATGTACAGCCAGGCGTAGCTGCCGAAACGGTCGAAGAGCCAGCCGCCGATGAAGGGGCCCAGCGCCATGCCCAAGCTCGACAGCAAGGTGGCCGCGCCCAGCACCGTGCCCACGATTACATGTACTTTGCTCACGTATAAATCACATTTACAGCCCTTAATCTTCACTGAAGTATCAAATAAAGTACGGGTATGGAAAAACCCAAGGCCGTACTGTTCGACGCGTACGGCACGCTGTTCGACGTCTATAGCGTCGGCCTGCTGGCCGAGCAACTGTTCCCCGGCCATGGCGCCAGCCTGGCCGTGATGTGGCGCGACAAGCAGATCGAATACACCCGGCTGGTGACCACCAGCAATGACGGCATCCACTATCGGCCGTTCTGGGACCTGACTCGGGCTGCATTGCGCTACGCCTGCAAGCGGTTGGCGCTGGCGCTGTCACCCGGGCATGAAGAGCGGCTGATGAACCAGTACCGGCACCTGTCGGCGTTTCCCGAGAACAAGGAAGTGCTGCAGGCGCTCAAGGCCAACGGCATCGTCACGGGCATCCTGTCGAACGGCGACCCGGAGATGCTGGGCGTGGCAATACGCAGCGCCGGGCTGGACGGGCTGCTGGACCACGTGCTCAGCGTCGACAGCGTGCGCAAGTACAAAACCCATCCCGATGCCTACGCGCTGGGCCCGCAGGCCACCGGCCTGGATGCGAAGCAGGTCGTTTTCGTCAGCTGCAACGCCTGGGACGCGCTGGCGGCCACCTGGTTCGGCTACCGCACGCTGTGGGTCAACCGCTATCAGCTGCCGTTCGAGGAGCTGGGCACGCAGCCCACCCGCACCGGCAACAGCCTGCGCGACGTGCTGGCCTTCGTCTGACCCATCCAATCGATTCAACTCATTCATTCAACTTCTGGAGAAATCATCATGACCGAACGCACCTCGATGCATGGGCTGCAAGTGGCCACGCAACTGCACCGCTTCATCGAAGAGAAGGTGCTGCCCGGCACCGGCGTCGGCGCCGCGGCTTTCTGGAAAGGCTTCGACGCCATCGTCAAAGACCTGGCGCCGCGCAACATCGCGCTGCTGGCCGAGCGTGACCGCCTGCAATCCGAGCTGGACGTCTGGCACAAGTCCAACCCCGGCCCGATCCGCGACATGGCCGGCTATCGCGGCTTCCTCGAGAAGATCGGCTACCTGGTGCCGCCGCCCACCGGCGCCCGCGCCACCACCGCCAACGTCGACGCCGAACTGGCGCTGCAGGCCGGCCCCCAGCTGGTGGTGCCGATCCTGAACGCGCGCTATGCACTGAATGCGGCCAACGCGCGCTGGGGCTCGCTGTACGACGCGCTCTACGGCACCGACGCCGTGCCGGAGGAGGACGGCGCCGAGAAAGGGCGGGGCTACAACCCCGTTCGCGGCGCTCGCGTGATCGCGTTCGCGCGCCACGTGCTCGACCAGTTCACGCCGCTGGCCACGGGTTCGCACGAAGGCTCGACCGGCTATCGCGTCGAAGGCGGCAACCTGGTGGTGGGCCTCGCCGGCGGCGGCACCAGCGGCCTGAAGGATGCGTTCCAGTTCGTCGGCTACCAGGGCGATGCAAGCGCCCCCTCGTCGATCCTGCTGCAGCACAACGGCTTGCACATCGACATCCGGATCGACCGCGCAACGCCGATCGGCCAGGGCGACCCGGCCGGTGTCAGCGACCTGGTGATGGAGGCGGCGCTGTCCACCATCCTCGACCTGGAAGACTCGGTGGCGGTGGTCGATGCCCCGGACAAGGTGCTGGCCTACAGCAACTGGCTGGGCATCCTGCAGGGCACGCTGACCGAGGAAGTCGAGAAGAACGGCAAGACCTTCACTCGCGGGCTGAACCCCGATCGCCGCTACACCGGCCCGACCGGTGGTGAAGTGGTGCTGCACGGCCGCTCGCTCATGTTCCTGCGCAACGTCGGCCACCTGATGACCAATCCGGCCATCCTGTACGGCGGCGGCAAGGAAATTCCGGAGGGCATTCTCGACGCGGTGGTAACCACCACGATCGCCATGCACGACCTGAAGCGAAAGGGCCAGCCCGGCATCAAGAACTCGCGTGCCGGCTCGGTCTACATCGTCAAGCCCAAGATGCATGGCCCGGCCGAAGTGGCCTTCGCCTGCGAACTGTTCGGCCGGGTCGAGGCCATGCTGGGCCTGCCCGCCAACACCGTCAAGCTCGGCATCATGGACGAGGAGCGCCGCACCAGCGTCAACCTGAAGGCCTGCATTGCCGAGGCCGCGGCTCGCGTGGCCTTCATCAACACCGGCTTCCTGGACCGCACCGGCGACGAGATGCATACGGCCATGTATGCCGGTCCCATGTTCCGCAAGGGCGACATGAAGGCGAGCGCCTGGATCCAGGCCTACGAGAAGAACAACGTGCTGGTCGGCCTGTCGTGCGGCTTGCGCGGCCGGGCCCAGATCGGCAAGGGCATGTGGGCCATGCCCGACCTGATGGCCGCCATGCTGGAGCAGAAGATCGGCCACCCGAAAGCCGGCGCCAACACCGCCTGGGTGCCCTCGCCCACGGCGGCCACGCTGCACGCCTTGCACTATCACCAGGTCAATGTGGCCGAAGTGCAAAAGGAGATGGAGCGGATCGACGCCGACCTGGAACGCGAGAACATCCTGGCCGGCCTGCTGCAGGTGCCGGTGGTGGCGCAGGCCAAGTGGACGCCGGCCGAGCGCCAGCAGGAACTGGACAACAACGCCCAGGGCATCCTGGGCTACGTCGTGCGCTGGATCGACCAGGGCGTGGGCTGCTCCAAGGTGCCGGACATCCACAACGTCGGCCTGATGGAAGATCGCGCCACGCTGCGCATCAGCAGCCAGCACATCGCCAACTGGCTCTACCACGGCGTGGTGACGCGGGAGCAGGTCGAGGAAACCTTCCAGCGCATGGCCGCCGTGGTCGATGGCCAGAACGCCGGCGACCCGCTCTACCAGCCGATGGCCGGCCATTTCGACACCTCGGCAGCCTACAAGGCAGCCTGCGATCTGGTGTTCAAGGGGCGCGAGCAGCCCAGCGGCTATACGGAGCCGCTGCTGCATGCCTGGCGGCTGAAGGTGAAGGCGGGCACGGCCTGAAGGTCCTGGTATTCTTTTTTGGTTTCATGCGATAAAGTAAGTACTACAAAACATGTAAACCCAAATTTTCGCGCGAGCCCACCGCAAGGGGCTCGCCGCCAAACCCATGCCCAGCGATCCGGACCCTGCCAACAGCGACCTCACCGACAACCGGCTCGCGCAGGAGGCACTGCACGAAAGCCAGCGGGCGCTGGCCGCCCTGATGAGCAACCTGCCCGGCATGGCTTACCGCTGCCTCAACGACCGCGCCTGGACGATGGAGTTCGTAAGCGCCGGCGCCCAGCAGCTGACGGGGTTGCGGCCGGAAGCGCTGTTGACGGCGCAGGCGAGCTATGCGGCCTTGATCCACGCCGACGACCGCGAACGGGTCTGGGCCGAGGTCCAGTCCGCTTTGCACGGCGACCATGCGTTCCAGATGACCTATCGCATCCGCTGCGCCAGGGGCATCGAAAAATGGGTGTGGGAACGCGGCTCGGCGGTGCGCGGCGCCGGCGGCGAAGTGGTGGCGCTGGAAGGCTTCATCAGCGACATCACCGAGCGGCGCAGCGCGCAGGAGGAAATCGCGCGGCTCAACGCCGAGCTGGAAGAGCGGGTGCGCCTTCGAACCGCGCAACTCGAATCCGCCAACGCCGAGCTGGAGGCTTTTTCGTACTCGATCGCGCACGATCTGCGCTCGCCGCTCACCTCCATCGACGGCTTCAGCTACACGCTCGCCGAAGTCTGCGCAGACGCGGTCGGTGACCAGGGCCGGCACTACCTGCAGCGCATCCGCGCCGGCGTGCGCCAGATGAGCGATCTCACCGATGCCATGCTGTCGCTGGCGCGGCTGTCGCGCGTTGATATCCGATGGGAAACCGTCGACCTGGCGGAACTCGCGCGGTCCGTGCTGGCGCAGCTGCAGGAGGAAGAGCCGCAGCGCGACGTTGTCCTCACGGCGCCGCGCCATCTGTACGCCCAGGGCGATCCGCGGCTGCTGGCGCAGGTGATGGTCAACCTGGTGGGCAATGCCTGGAAGTTCTCAGCCGGCAAGGCGCAGACCCGCATCCGCATCGGCGGCGAGCCGGGGAATGACGGCGAGACGGTGTACTTCGTCGCGGACCAGGGCGCCGGCTTCGACATGGCGCATGCGTCCCGGCTGTTCAGCGCGTTCGAGCGGCTGCACTCGCCCAGCGAATTCGAAGGCACCGGCATCGGGCTGGCGCTGGTGCAGAAGATCGTGTCGCGCCATGCCGGTCGAATCTGGGCCGAATCCCGGCCCGGCGAGGGCGCCACGTTCTACTTCACACTCGCCGTCGAGCCCTCGCCCTGAGCCAGAAAACCGGCGATGCGGCGCGACAGCTCGGAGCCGCGCCGCAGCAGGAACTCGCGCAACTGCTGCGGGTACTGCGGCGAGGCGGCATCTTGCACCGATGGCCGCCGCGCCAGGGCTTCACGCCATTCGCGCACCCGGGGGGTCGCCGCGAAGAACGCCGGCTCGCCCAGTTGCTCGAACACCTCGAAATAGCGGAACACGGGCGCGAACACCGCATCGACGATGCTGAAGTGCGCGCCGGCAAAGTAGGGTCCTTGTGGCGACAGCACGTTCTCCAGCTGGGCGAAGCGGGCCTGCAGCTGCGTGCGCCGGGCTTGCAGCGCCGGCGCGTCGGGCGCCGAATAGAAGCCGCCGATGAGGTCGAGCACCGACGAGCCGAATTCCATCCAGGCGCGGTGGCCTGCCCGCTCGAGGGCATCGTGCGGGTGCAGCCGCGGTGCTACGGTTTCATCCAGGTACTCGCAGATCACGGCCGATTCGAACACCGCCTGCTCGCCCACCAGCAGCACCGGCGTCTTGCCCATCGGAGACACCCGCAGGAACCAGCCGGGCTTGTTGGCCAGATCGACATCGCGGCGAGTGAACGCCACGCGCTTTTCCGCCAGCACGATGGCCGCGCGCTGGACGTAGGGGCACAGCGGGTGGCTGATCAAGGTCAAATCCATCACGCGCCTCAGGCTTTCGCCAGGCCTTCGGCCTGCAACGCGGCTCGCACCGCCGGCCGCGCCGCGACACGGGCCAGATAGGCGGCCAGCTGCGGATAGGGCTTCAGGCTCATGCCGAGCATCGGCGCCCAGCTGACGATGGTGAAGCAGTAGGCGTCGGCCGCCGTGAACGCGTCACCCGTCAGGTAGGGACGCTCGGCCAGAAGCCGGTCGAGCTCGGCAAAGCGCAGGGCCAGCTTGTCCTTGCAATCCTTGCGCGTGGCGTCGGCGGTTTCCTTGTGCCACAGCCAGGGGCTGAACACCTTGTGCAGTTCGCTGGAAACGAAGGTGAGCCACTTGATCACCTCGAACCTCCCGGGCGTGCCGAAGGCCGGCATCAGGCCGCTCGCCGGGGCGAGGTCACCCAGGTATTGCAGCAGCGCCGCGACTTCCGTATGGCGGCTGCCGTCCTGCAGTTCGAGCACGGGAACGTACCCGCGTGGATTGACGACCCGGTAGTCGGCGCCCCCTTCGAGCCGGTGGGTGGCCAGGTCCACCCGGGCCAGTTCGGCTGAAAGGCCCGCTTCGCGCAGGGCGATGTGGACAGCCTGGGAGCAGGCGCCGGGAGAGTAGTAGAGCTTCATGAAAAATCCTTGGGTTGGCGTTGGGATGAAGCGAATGTAGGATTGCGTGCACGCAGACGAAATAGGCGACTATGAAATCTCGAATTGCACCGATGCAATACGCACTGACGGCGGCGGACCTTCAGGTGCTGCTGGCCCTGGCGCGCGGCGGCACGCTGGCCGAAGCCGCGGCGCGGCTGTCAGCCGACACGTCCACGGTCTTTCGCGGCGTGCAGCGGATCGAGAAGAACCTGGGCCAGCGCCTGTTCGAGCGCTCGCGCCGCGGCTACCTGCCTTCGGACGCGATGGTGGAGATCGCGGCCCATGCCGAGCGCATCGAAGCCGAACTCGAAGCGGCGCAGGCCGTGGCGCTGGGCGCCGATCAGGCGGTGTCGGGACGGGTGGGTGTCACCACCACCGATTCGGTGCTGCGCGGCCTGGTCCTGCCCTGCCTGCCGGCGCTGGCGGCGCAGCACCCTCTGCTTCAGCTCGAGCTGCGCTCGGCCAACGAACTCGTGAGCCTGACCCGGCGCGATGCCGACCTGGCCCTGCGCGCCACGCCCAAGCCGCCGGAGCACCTGATCGGGCGCCACCTGGGGCGCATCCGTTTCGTTGTCTGCGCCTCGAAAGCCATGCCCGCAGCGCGGCGCCGCAAGGCGCTCGGCGAGTTCGACTGGGTGGCTCCGGATGAAGCCATGCCCGAGCATCCTTCGGTGCGCTGGCGCCGCAAGCACCTGCCCAAGCTCGCGCCGCGCCATCTGCTGGACGGCATCGTGGCGGTGGTGGATGCAGTGAAGGCCGGGCTCGGCGTGGGCATCGTGCCGCTCTTCATGCTGGAGCGCGAGCCGCAGTTGCTCGCGCTGACTGACCCGCTGGAGGGCTGCGATTCCGAACTCTGGCTGCTGGCGCACCCCGAGTCGCGCCACCTGCGGCGCATCGCGGCGGTGTACCAGCACTTCGCCCAGAACATCCGCCTGCCTTGAAGGCCGCGGAGCGTGCGTTCAGATCGCCAGGTACTGGTGGCGCAGCTCTTGGTTGTCGATGACTTCGCGGGCCGTGCCGTCGAAGACGATCTCGCCCATGTCGAGGATCAGTGCCCGGTCGGCCAGGTGCAGCGCGGCAATGGCGTTCTGCTCGACGATGATGGTGGTGAAGCCCAGTGCCTTGATCTCCTCCAGGATCTTCTCGATCTCCTGGACGATCACCGGCGCCAGCCCTTCGTAGGGCTCGTCCAGCAGCAGCAGCTTGACGTCGCGCGCCAGCGCGCGGGCCACGGCCAGCATCTGCTGCTCGCCGCCGGACATGGTGACGGCATCCTGCTTGCGCCGCTCGGCCAGCCGGGGGAAATGCTCGTACAGCCGCTCGACCGACCAGCCGCGCGGCTCCTCGATCTGGGCCAGCTGCAGGTTCTCCTCCACGGTGAGGCCGCCGATGATGCGGCGGTCTTCCGGCACCAGGCCGACGCCGTGGCGCGCTGCCTGCCACGACGACATCTTGTGCAGGGGCTGCTTGTCCAGCCAGATCTCGCCGCTCTTGAGCTGCGGGTCGGCCAGCCGGGCGATGGTGCGCAGGGTCGAGGTCTTGCCGGCGCCATTGCGCCCGAGCAACGCCACGATTTCGCCTTCGCGGACGTCGAAGCCGACGCCTTGCACCACGTAGCTCTGGCCGTAGTAGGCGTGCAGGTTGCGGCACGAAAAATAGGCCGGCGCCGCGCCGGAGGCTGTGGCGGCGGCAGCGGCGGGCGCGGCGGGGCGCGCGGGGTTCAGGACTTCGCTCACAGGCGGGCTCCTCCGAGATAGGCTTCCTTCACGCGCTCGTCGCCCTTGATGGCGAGCGGGTCGCCCTCGGCGATCACCGTGCCCTGGGCCAGCACGCTGATGCGGCTGGCCAGCGAGAACACCACGTGCATGTCGTGCTCGATGATCACCTTGGTAACCTTGCCGTCGCCGATGCGCTGCAGCAGGTCGATGGTGTTGTTGGTGTCGGCGCGCGACATGCCGGCCGTGGGCTCGTCCATCAGCAGCAGGCGCGGCTCCTGCACCAGGCACATGGCCAGCTCCAGCCGGCGCTTGTCACCGCGCGACAGGTTGCTGGCGATGTGGTGGCGCTTGGAGGCCAGGCCCACGTCTTCGAGCATGTCCTCGGCGCGCTCGAGCACCTCGGCCTGGCGGTCGGTGCGGGACCAGGCATTGACGATGAAGGCGCCGTCGCGCCGCGCCAGCGCCGGGATGACGACGTTCTCCAGCAGGCTCAGATCGCCGAAGATCTCGGGCGTCTGGAACACCCGCACCACGCCGGCCTGGTTGATCTCGTGCGGCTGCAGACCGACCAGCGAGTTGCCGCCGAAGGTGACCGAGCCGCTGTCGGGGGTGAGCCGGCCAACGAAGCAGTTGAGCAGCGTCGACTTGCCGGCGCCGTTGGGGCCGATGATGGCGTGGACGCTGCCTTCCTCGACCGCGAGGTTGACGTCGTTCAGGGCCTTCAGCCCGGCGAAGCTTTTGCTGACGCCCTTGACGTGAAGTATGGACATGATCGGTGGGGCCTCAGGTCGTGCTGGGAGTGGTGGGGCCGGTGCGTGCGGCTGTCGTCGCCGAGGGCGCGGCTCGCCTGCGCTGCAGCCGCCGGCCGATGCGCTGGATGCCCTCCATCACGCCGCCCGGCAAGAAGATGACGATGACCATGAACATCACGCCCAGCGTCAGGTGCCAGCCTTCGCCGACGAACAGCTGCGTGACCGATACCACGGCGTTCTCCACCGGGTCGGGCAGGAAGGAGAAGAAGGCATGCAGCGTCTGGTTGTTGAATGCCGAGAAGATGTTCTCCAGGTACTTGATGAGCGCGGCGCCCAGCACCGGCCCGAGCAGCGTGCCGACACCGCCCAGGATGGTCATCAGCACGACCTCGCCCGAGGCCGTCCATTGCATGCGCTCGGCGCCGGCCAATGGGTCGGTGACGGCCAGCAGCGAACCGGCCAGGCCGGCGAACAGGCCCGAGATCACGAACGCCGCCAGCGCGTAGGGCCGCGAGTGGACGCCGGTGTAGTTCAGGCGCGTCTGGTTCGACTTGATGGCGCGCAGCATGGTGCCGAACGGCGACCGCGCGATCCGCATGGCGACGTAGAAGGCCCCGATCAGCAGCACGGCGCAGAAGTAGAAGCCGCTGTAGCCGCTCATCGGCAACCCGAACAGGTTGGTGTGCGGAATGATGGTGCTCGGCCCGGAAATCCAGGTGTCGATCAGGCGCGCATCGGTGCGGGTGATCTGCAACCCGGTTTCGCCGTTGGTGATGGGGGTCAGCACCGAATACGCCAGGTTGTAGGACATCTGCGCAAAGGCCAGCGTGAGGATCGAGAAGTAGATTCCCGAGCGCCGCAGGCTGATGTAGCCGATGGCCAGTGCGAACAGGCCGGCCACCGCGGTGCCGCAGATCACGGCCGGAATCACATTCATGGTCAGCAGCTTGAAGCACCACACGGCCGTGTACGAGCCCACCCCCAGAAAGGCGGCGTGGCCGAACGACAGGTAGCCGGTGAGGCCGAACAGGATGTTGAAGCCGATGGCGAAAATGCCGTAGATGGCGAATTTCTGCAGCAGGTCGGGGTAGGCGGCGCCGAACGGCGCCATCCAGACCGGCAGGGTCAGCACGGCGGCGGCGAAGCCGCCGAACAGCAGCAGGTCCTTGTGGGAGGTGGTGTTCATTGCAGTG
>JAKFEZ010000244.1:0-12656 GCA_036675435.1 Ramlibacter sp.
GCGAACGCTTCGACGGCGCCGACATCGCTCACCTGCTGCAGGCCAACGCGGAGCAGCTGGACTGGGCCGGCCTGCTGCAACGATTCGGCGCGCACTGGCGGGTGCTGCTGGCCCACCTCACCCTGTTCGGCTACATCTACCCGGGCGAGCGGCACCGCGTGCCGCCCTGGGTCATGGAGCAGCTCATCGCCCGGCTCGACGCCGAGCTGCGCCAGCCGCCCGCTACCGACTTCCACGTCTGCGCCGGCACCCTGCTTTCGCGCTCGCAGTACCTGCACGACGTCGAGCAGCTCGGCTTCGTGGACGGCCGGCTCACGCCGGCCAGCACCATGACGCCCGAAGACGTGGCCGTCTGGACCGAAGCCATCCCGCCCGCGCCGGCCGAAACCGGCGCAGGCGCCTTGCCACCCGGCCGCGACGACTCGCAGGACCCGGCTCGCCCCTGACGAACCGGCCGACCCAGACCACCGCCGGGCCGCTTCCAAGGTGGGCTGCGCCCCCTCGGGGGGGCAGCGAACGCAGTGAGCGTGGGGGAGTTTTAGGCGACGGCGGCGAGCGTCAGGCTGTCAATCACGCCGACGGCGGCGTTCGCGTTCTTCCAGACGTACACGTAGCCGCCGGTCACGCCCTGCGGGGCGACGAAGGAGATCGACACGCCGGCCGGCGTCAGCGAGCTGACCAGTTGCATCTGCTCGACCAGGGCCGCGCCGGCGCTGTTGGTCAGCTTGACCCCGATGAACACGCCTTCGGCGGCGGCCGTGATGCTGGCCTGGCCAGTGAGCTGGTAGCGGGTGCCCGGGATGAGCTTGGTGTAGATGTCCTGGGCCGCACCGCCCGCGGCGCTGCCCACCTGCAGCGCACCGCCGGCGGCTTGTGCGTTGCCCCAATTGGCCCAGCCGGTCATGCCGTTGGCAAAGTCGCCGTTGACCAGCATGCCCGATGGCTGCGGCGCAGGGGCAGGCGCAGGTGCCGGCGCCGATTCGCCGGGTTGCGGCGGCGGCGGCACGGAGCCGGTGACGGCGGGAGTCCACCAGTTGCCCGAGGCCACCACCAGGCTGAGCAGCTGGATCTCGCCGTCGTAATAGCGGGGCGTCAGGTGCGTCGCGTTCCAGTTCCACATGGCGTCCAGGAAGGCCTGGTACTTGGCGTCGACGCAGGCGCCGGCGCAGATCGGGCCATGATAGGCCGGGCTGTCGCCGCCGGTCAGCTGCGCGCCGTTGCTGATCTGGTAGCCGGTGCCAATCGCCATCACGTCGCCGCCGGCTCGCGCGGCTTCGGCCTGGAAGAAGTCGATCATGCGGGCCGTGATGGTCTTCCAGCGCGCATCGCCCGACAGCAGGTAGTCAGAGGCGAAGCGCCAGGGGTTGCGGCAGCCGTTCCACCAGTAGTGGTGTTCGTTCATGTTGCGATCCCCCATCATGCCGGGCGAGGGCCGCGGCGTGGCGGTGTCGGTGTCCACGATGAAGTCGGGCATCAAGCCGACGCCGGCGGAATATACGGTCTGCATCCGATTGGACAGCTCGTAGGAGCGGTCGATCGCCCGGGTCCAGAAAGCGTCGCCGGTGGCGGCCTGGAATGCCCGGAAGTGACCGATCATGTAATCGGACGTGCGGCTCACGTTGGCGGTGGCCAGGCCCTTGGTGGTGCCGTCCGGCTTCATGTTCCAGGACTTGAGCGCGGCGATGGTGTTCTTGCCCTCCTGCAGATAGTTCCACTTGCCGCTGGTCGAGCCCCACTGCTTGTGGGCCATGAGCAGCGCCATGGCGATGTCTTCGTCGCCGTCCATTGCGTTCCAGCCTTCGCCGGCCGAGGCGCCGTTGGCATAGAGCCGCCAGTCCATCAGGTACTTGCCGTTGGCGTCGAACGGAACGATGGCGTACGCGGGCCGGGCACGGACCACGGCCAGCAGGCCGTCGAACAGCGCACGCGCCTGCGGGTCGTGCCCGGCGAACAGGACGGCCAGCAACATGCCGTAGCCCATGCCTTCGGACACGGTCATCATGTTGCGGTCGGAGAACTGCACGGCCTTGCCGCCGGCAGCGACGGAGCTCGCATCCACGACCGCATGCAGCTTCCAGGCGTCGTAGTGGCGGGTCAGCACGGCGTCCATCGTCGCTTTGCTCTGCGATGGCAAGGTGCCGGCCGAATAGGGAACCAGTCGAGCGCCGAAGGGGTAGGCGATCGCGGGCGTGGGAGCGGGAGCCGGCGCCGGAGCAGGCGCTGGAGTGGGCGCAGGTGCGGGCGCAGGTGCCGGTGCCGGCGCTGGTGCCGTCGTCCCCGGCCGGGGCCGTTTCAAGCGCGAGCCCATCGGCTCGCCGAGCTCCTCCGCGGAGGTGTCCAGGCTGGCGTCGGCAACCATCGCCTCCTCCGGGCCGCCTCCTCCGCCGCCGCAACCGGTGACGGCAAGCGCAATGGAGGTGGAACCGGACAGAACTAAAGCACGTCTTTTCATGTTCAGCATTTGTAAAAAGAGGTCAGTGAGGGCGCGGCGGCAGGTGCTTGCATGAGCTGCTGAGGTAGAGCTTGCAAGGCACCCGCCGAAGCGGCGGCGGGTTCAGCTGAGAATCTCGAGCTCAGCAACAGGAGCGACTCTAGTAGGACCTGTCTGACACGCGATAGGGCGTTGGCCTACAGATGTAAAGATGTTTAGAAGCCGCATACGCGCGAGTACGTGTTTTATTTCACGACTGCCCCGGAGGCGAGCTCTTCAGTCGCGATTCTGCGCGAATGGCCCATGCCGCCGCTCGACAGTGAAGATGCTCAACTTGCTTGGAGTCAATCGCGCCGTTCGTTTAAGCCAACCTGGTCGTTTGTAAATGCAACCAGTTGAACACGACAGATTCACAACTTACGTTTGTTCGCAACTGCGCGGAACCTGGCTGGCGCCTTCGCGTTGCAACCGCGCAGCAGCTTTTCACGCGCGTGCCGTCCGCACGAGGCTCAGCCTGTCATGCGCATAGGCAATCGCCTCACTGGACAACGCGGTGAATGCTTAAGGGCGCGGCGGCCTGCGCGCCCAGACTTGAGTCAAGCAGCGGTCTCATGCCGCAGCCGCAATTCAGGAGAGATGGAAATGCCCGAATCCGCTTCGAATCGTTTTCAGCTATGTTTCCGGTCCTTGTTCGACCACGGACGCGGCTACGCTTTTCCCTGCGATCCTCATGGCCAGGTCGACCTCGACCACCTAAGCGAGCGGGCGCGCACCAACTATCTTTTCGCCCGCGCCATGGTCGGGCGCGAACTTGCCCTTCCCGCAGTGGAAACGACAGGAATGTGCTGAGCGCGTGGGATCGGCTAGCCTGCGGAGCCGGGCTCGACCGACAGCAAGGGCAACAGCGCCATGACCCATTCGCGCACCGCCTGCACCGCCGGACGTGCACACCATCGCGGTGGAGCACGAGGAGGCAGGTGGCGAAGCCCTCGCGGCTTCGGTGTCGCAGGCGCTGCACCAGATCGATGCCCTGGTCGACGCCTGGCTGGCCGGCTGATTTTCAGCCGGCCCCGCTGCGGCGATCAGAGGCGGTCGGCCCCCAGCGGCAGCGACAGCGTCAAGCCGGCCTGCCAGCCGGGCTGGACGCCCGCGCGCTGCGAATAGTTCAGCGACAGGCTGCTGCGCTCGGGCAGCAGGAATCGGGCCGTCAGCCCCATCAGGCCGGCGGCCGGCGACTCCCAGGCGCTCTCCCGTGCGTAGGTCAATTCGGCGTTGGCGCCGCTCCACAGCGGCAGCGTCGCGCCAGCCTGCAGGCGGCCGCGCGGATCGGCCTCGCCTGGCGCCGCCCCCAGCGGTGTGAAGCCGCGGTCGAAAGCGTCGGACGACAGGCGCCAGGCGATGCCGTCGATGTTGTGCACCAGGCCCATGCCCCAGCGCAGCCCCGAAGCCTGCGCGGTGTCGGATTTGGCCAGCACCGCATGGACCGAGCCGGCCGGCCCGAACGCCCGGATCATCTCCAGGCCTGCGGCCGTCCGCGAAGGGGTCCATTCGGCACGCGCTTCGGCGGTGAACTCGGCGCCCAGGCCGGTGCGATAAGCCGCAGCAGCGTAACCCTCGCCGTAATGATCGTCCGCGGTGCTCCAGCCGGTGCGCAAGCGCCCTGCTTCCAGTTCATAGTCCCATTCGCCGGCAGGCAGCGGCGCCGGCAACGCCACCGCCGGCTCGCCGGCGCCAAGCGACGGCCCGGGCAAGTGGCTGGCGGCAGTGTTGCCACCGCCCGGCCGGCCAGTCAGCTGCATCGGGGCGGAGGGCAAGGCGGCCGAGCCTGCCAGCCCGGCTTGGGGCGCGGCGATGAAGCCGGGACGCAGGCTGAGGCCACGTCCCAGGCGCAGGCCGCCGACCCGAACCGGGCGGCTCCAGCCGCCGCCGCTGCCGAAAGTGTCACCCACCACCAGCGTTCGCCAGGGCCCCGGCAGCTGGGTTTGCCAGCGGGTGTCCAGCCGCGCCAGCCGGCCTTCGGCGCCGGGATCGACCAGCACGCTGGTGCGCAGCTCGCCACGCTTGCCGGCGACGATGCCTTCCAGCCTTCCGGCCGAGGTAGCGGCCGGCGTCAGCAGGTCATAGTGAATCTCGACACCAGGAGCGGCGCGCACGGCCGCGGCCGTCAGCGGGCCGGGCGCGGACAAGGTCAGCGCCTGGCCGCCCGCCACAGGCGTGCCGAACAGGCTGCCGGCCACGGCGGGCAGCAGCAAGCGATGACGGATGCAGAAAGGGGCAGGCATGGCGCTGTCTCGACGCGGCCATGGTAGCGGCTTGGCTCAGCCGTGGATTGAAGTCTCGCGGCTGTGACGTAAACAAACGTTGCCGCATCAGCGCCCCGGCGACGGCGCCACCCTCCACACCGCGTTGCCCACGTCGTCGGCGACCAGCAGGGCGCCGCGCGTGTCCAGCGCCACGCCGACGGGGCGGCCATAGGCCCGGCCTTCCGGGCTCAGGAAACCGGTCAGGACATCCACGGGCAGCCCCGTCGGGCGCCCCTGGGAAAACGGCACGAACACCACCTTGTAGCCGCTGCGCGGACGCCGGTTCCAGGATCCGTGCTCGCCGATGAAGGCGCCGCTGGCAAAAGGCGGGCCCATGCGCCCGTCGGCAAAGGCCAGGCCGAGCGGCGCGACGTGGTTGCCCAGCGCGTAATCGGGCGTGACGGCTTTGGCCACCAGGTCGGGGCGCGGCGGCTTCGGCCGCTCATCGACGGTGGACCCCCAGTAGCTCCACGGCCAGCCGTAGAAAGCGCCATCCTTCACCGAGGTGAGGTAGTCGGGCACCAGGTCGCTGCCCAGCTCGTCGCGCTCGTTCACGACCGTCCACAGGACGCCGGAGGCCGGCTCCCAGCCCAGGCCGTTGGGGTTGCGCAGGCCGCTGGCGAACAGGCGCTTGCTGCCGCTCGCCAGGTCGATTTCCCAGATCGCCGCCCGCCCTTCTTCGGCCTCAATGCCGTTTTCGCCGACATTGCTGTTGGAGCCCACCGTCGCATACAGCTTGCCGCCGTCGCGGCCGGCGATGATGTTCTTGGTCCAGTGATGATTGATGCCGGCGGGCAGGTCGGTGACCTTCACACCTGCGGTCGTCACCTGCGTCTGCCCGGGCGAATAGGGAAAGCGCAGCACCGCGTCGGCGTTGGCCACGTACAGGTTGCCGCCGACCAGCGCCATGCCGAACGGCGAGTGCAGCCGCTCGATGAAGACGCTCTTGAATTCGGCGCGGCCATCGCCGTCGGCGTCGCGCAGCAAGCTGATGCGGTCGGCGCTGGGCACGCCGGCGCCGGCCCGCTTCATCACCAGCTTCATGATCCAGGCCTTGATGCCGCGGTCGGCCTGCTTCTCGGGCGGCGCCGGCTTGTTGCTCTCGGCGACCAGCACGTCGCCATTGGGCAGGACATGAAGCCAGCGCGGATGCGCCAGCCCGCGCGCCAGCGCCGTCACCTGGAAGCCGGCCGCGGCCGCCGGCGCACCGCCCTCGGGCCAGCCTTCGGCCGGGGCGATGTTGACGGTGGGGATCAGGCTTTTTGTCGGCGGCGGCAGCGTCGGATGCGGGCCTTCGCCCGCCTGCGGCGGCAGGCGCGCCGTGTCGCCGCAAGCCGCAAGGGCCGCGCAGGCGACGAACATTGACAGCCGCATGACCATGGCTCCCGAAGTCTGGCCGGAGCTCATCCGGGCGTCTGTAGGCCAAAACCGCGAAAATGCCGGCATGACTCAAGAGCTCTTCAGGGACGATGCCTATCTGGCCGAATGCCCCGCCACCGTGATTGCCATCGGCGATGCGGGTATCGTGCTCGACCGCACGGTGTTCTATCCGCTCGGCGGCGGGCAGGCCGGCGACAGCGGCGTGCTGGTGGCGGCTGACGGCGGTGAACTGGCGATCGCCGACACCCGCAAGGGCAAGGACGCCGAAGGCCGGCCGAATGGCGAGATCGTCCATCTCCCGGCGCCGGGCCAGGAAGCGCCGCTGGCGCAGCTGGCAGTGGGTCAGCAGGTGACGCTGCGGGTCGACTGGGAGCGGCGCCACCGGCTGATGCGCTTTCACACCACCACCCACCTGCTGTGTCACCTGGTGCCGCAGCTGGTCAATGGCTGCTCGATCACACCCGACTACGCGCGGCTCGACTTCAACATGACCGATCCGCTGGACAAGGAGGCGTTGACGCAAGGCATCGCTGCGCTTGTGGCCGCAGGCCATCCCATCGTCGTAGGCGCCATTACGGACGAGGAGCTGGACGCCAACCCGGCGCTGGTCAAGAGCATGTCGGTGCAGCCGCCACGCGGCAGCGGGCGCATCCGCACGGTGATGATCGGCGTCCCTGCCGCGGACGCCGCCGGGCGCATCGGCAGCGGTTTGATCGACTTCCAGCCCTGCGGCGGCACCCATGTCGCCAACACGGCCGAGATCGGGGCCGTGGTGGTGACCAAGATCGAGAAGAAGAGTGCCACCACCCGGCGCGTGGTTCTGGGTTTTGCCTGAAGGAACTTCGGCACTACAGCCGAGCTCTCACACTGCCATGGCCTCTGTCCGCTTTCTGTCCACCCTCGCCTGCATCGCCGCATTCATCGGCGCCTGCGCCTTGCCGCTGGCTGCCGGCGCGCAGCCCCATAAGAAGAGCGTCGTCACCACCGAGCGTGTCCGGGCCGAACTCATGGCGCATGCGCCGGACGGGTTGGCGCCGGGCAAGCCGGTTTGGGTCGGGCTGCAACTGGCGCACCAGCCCGAATGGCACACCTACTGGAAGAACTCGGGCGATTCAGGCCTGCCGACCCAGCTGCAATGGACGCTGCCGCCCGGCGTGACGGCCGGCGAAATCGCCTGGCCCGTGCCCAGGAAGATTCCGATCGGCAATCTTGCCAACTACGGCTACGAAGGCACGGTGCTGCTGCCGGTGCCGCTGACCATCACGCCCGAGTTCAAGCCGTCGCTGCTGGCGTCGTTGGGCGGCGCGGACCTGGAGGTCAAGCTCAAGGCCAACTGGCTGGTCTGCAAGAAGGAATGCATTCCCGAGGAAGGCGAGTTCGCGCTGAAGATTCCGGCGCGCAGCACCACCGCCAGCCATGGAGCGACCTTCGATGCCGCCCTGGCGGCGCAGCCCAAGCCGGTGCTGCACGGCACGCGGGGCATCATCACCGAAAGCCATGTCCGCATCGACGGCAACGCCATCGAACTGAGCGTGCAGGGCCTGCCCGCCTCGATTCGCGGCAAGCAGCTGGAGTTCTTCCCCGAGACGCCCGAAGTCATCGAGACCGGCGCGGCCTGGACCCAGGCCTGGAACGGCGCCGCCTGGACCGCGCGGGTGCCGCTGGCGGCCCAGCGCAGCGCCAGCCCCTCGGTGATGCCGGTGGTGCTGGCCACCGGCGGCGAGGGTTATCGCGCCGAGCTCAAGGTGCTGGGCAACTGGCCCGCCGGCACCAGCGTTGCGGCGGTTTCGCCGGCGCTCGAAGCGGCCCTGCGCAACAACGCGGCGGCGTCAGCGGCGCCCTCGCTCACTCTCGCCGCCGCGGTGCTGGGCGCGCTGCTCGGCGGGCTGCTGCTCAACCTGATGCCCTGCGTGTTTCCGATCCTGGCGATCAAGGTGGTGGGCTTCACACGCACCGCTGACGACCGGCGGGGCCATCGCCTCGGCGGGCTGGCCTACACCGCCGGCGTGATCGTCTCGTTCGCCGCGCTCGGGGCCTTGATGCTGGCCTTGCGTGCCGCCGGCGAGCAGCTCGGCTGGGGCTTCCAGCTGCAGTCGCCGGCCGTCGTGGCCGCGCTCGCGGCGCTGTTCACGCTGATCGGCCTGAACCTGGCGGGCCTGTTCGAATTCCGCAGCTTCGTGCCGTCCGGGCTGGCCTCGCTCGAGGCGCGGCACCCGGTTGCCAACTCGTTCCTGTCGGGTGTGCTGGCGGTGGCCATCGCCTCGCCCTGCACCGCGCCGTTCATGGGCGCCTCGCTGGGCTTTGCGATCGGCCTGCCGGCCTTGCAGGCCCTGATCGTCTTCGCCGCCATCGGCCTGGGCATGGCCCTGCCCTACCTGGCCGCGAGCTGGGTGCCGGCCGTGGCCCGGCTGCTGCCGCGGCCCGGCGCCTGGATGGACAGCTTCCGCAAGCTGATGGCTTTCCCGATGTTCGCCACGGTGGCCTGGCTGGTGTGGGTGCTGGGGCAGCAAAGCGGCATCGACGGCGCCGGCGCGCTGCTGGCCCTGCTGGTGACCCTGAGCATGGTGGTCTGGGCCTTGACGCTGCGCGGCCGCGCCCGCGCCGTGATCGCCTCCATTTCGCTGGCCTGCCTGGGCCTGGTCGCCTGGGCGGTCGGGCCCAGCATCACGCAGCCTCCGGCCCAGCAAGTGGCCGGCGCCACGACCGGGCCCTGGCAGGTCTGGGAGCCCGGCCGCGTCGATCAGTTGCTCGCGTCCGGCCAGCCGGTGTTCGTGGACTTCACCGCCGCCTGGTGCGTGACCTGCCAGTACAACAAGAAGACCACGCTGGCCCATCAGGACGTTCTGACCGACCTCAGCGCCAAGAAGGTGGCCTTGCTGCGCGCCGACTGGACCCGCCGCGACCCGGCCATCACCGCCGCGCTGGCCCAGCTCGGGCGCAACGGCGTGCCGGTCTATGTGTTTTACAGCAAGGGCCGCACCCCGGTGGTACTGTCCGAAGTGCTGGGCGTCGAGGAAGTTCGTTCAGTCATCGCCAACCTGTAGGAGCCGATCATCATGATGCTGCGTCGAAGCTTTGTCGCCCTTCCCGCCCTGACGTTCGCGCTGTTCGCGGCGCCGGCGCAGGCCGCTCCGGCCGTTGGCCAGAACGCTCCTGATTTCACCCTGAAGGATGCCAGCGGCAAGAGCGTCAAGCTCAGCGACTACCGCGGCAAGCATGTGGTGCTGGAATGGACCAACCCCGGCTGCCCCTATGTGCAGAAGCACTACAACAGCGGCAACATGCCGGCCACCCAGAAGGAAGCGCTGGGCAAGGGCGTGGCCTGGCTGTCGATCAACTCCACCGAGAAGTCCGCCTACGACTACATGGAGCCGGCCAAGGTGGCGGCCTGGCAGAAGGAGCGCCAGGCCCAGCCCACGGCGCTGCTCATGGACGAGGAAGGCAGCGCCGGCATGGCCTACGGCGCCCGAACCACGCCGCACATGTACATCGTCGACCCGCAAGGCCGCCTGATCTACGCCGGCGGCATCGACAGCATTCCGTCGAGCAACCCCGACGACATCAAGAAGGCCGTCAACTACGTCCGCCAGGGGCTGAACGAGGCCCTGGCCGGCAAGCCGGTCTCGCAGGCGGCGACGCGGCCCTACGGCTGCTCGATCAAGTACAAGGGCTGATTGCAGGGCAGGGCAAGCTGCTCAGGCAGCGTGCCCGGCTGCCGGAAATAGCTGCGGCGGTCTTGCGTACACTGTTGCGCATGAACACCATCAGCGAGCTGCGCCGCATCCTGGGCACCTGCAAGACCATCGCCGTGGTCGGCCTGTCGCCGCAATGGCACCGGCCCAGCTTCTTCGCGGCCAAATACATGCAGGCGCACGGCTACCGCATCGTGCCTGTCAACCCTACCGCCACCGAGATCCTCGGCGAGCCATGCCATCCCAGCGTCACTGCGGCGGCCGCGGCGCTGGCCGCGCAGGGGCAGCAGATCGACATGGTCGACTGCTTTCGACGCACCGAGGACATTCCGCCGATCGCCGATGAGGCGATCGCCATCGGCGCGAAGTGCCTGTGGCAGCAGATCGGCGTGGTCAACGAGGCTGCCGCGGCCAAGGCGCGGGCCGCCGGCCTGGCCACCGTGATGGACCGCTGCGTGAAGATCGAGCATGCGCGCCTGTTCGGCGGGCTGAACTGGGCGGGCGTGAACACCCGAGTCATCTCGGCGCGCCGCCCGCAACACCTGTCCTACTGATATGACCCCCACGCTTGTCACTTCGTGTTCGGCGACCGAGATCGTGTCATGAGCCAAGACCACGAGTACGGGTTCGGCACCCGAGCCATCCACGCGGGCGCCATACCCGACCCGGCCACCGGCGCTCGCGCCACGCCGATCCACCAGACCACCAGCTTCGTGTTCGACTCGGCGGAGCATGCCGCCAGCCTGTTCAACCTGCAGACCTTCGGCAACGTCTACAGCCGCATCAGCAATCCCACCGTGGCCGTGCTCGAGGAGCGCGTGGCTTCGCTGGAAGGCGGCCGCGCGGCGTTGGCTTGCGCCACCGGGATGGCGGCGCAGATGACGGCGCTGCTGGCCATCGTGAAGAACGGCGACCACATCGTCGCGGCGTCCACCTTGTATGGCGGCAGCGTCGGCCAGCTGGGCCTGGGCTTCGCCCGCCTGGGCATAGAGACCACCTTCGTCGATCCCGAAGACCCGGACAACTTCCGACGCGCGATTCGCCCCAACACCCGGGCGGTGTATGGCGAGACGCTGGGCAATCCACTGGTGAACGTGTTCGACATCGAGGCCGTGGCGCAGGTGGCCCATGAACATGGCCTGCCGCTGATCATCGACAACACCGTGGCCAGCCCCTACCTGTGCAACCCTTTCGACTTCGGCGCCGACATCGTGGTGCACAGCGCCACCAAGTACCTTGGCGGCCACGGCACGACGATGGCCGGCGTGATCGTCGAGTCGGGCAAATTCGATTGGGGCTCGGCCCTGTCCAAGGACAAATTCCCCGAGATGCTGGAGCCCAGCCGTGCCTACCACGGCGTCAAGTTCTATGAAACTTTCGGCGATTTCGGCTACACCATGAAAGCGCGCATGGAAGTCAATCGCACCTTCGGTGGCGCGCTGTCGCCGCTGAACGCCTGGCTCATCCTGCAGGGCATCGAGACGCTGCACCTGCGGATGCAGGCGCATTGCCGCAATGCGCGCCGCGTCGCCGAGTTCCTGCGCGATCACCCGCTGGTGAGCTGGGTCAACTACCCCGGGCTGGCGGACTCGCCGCACTACGCGCTGGCGCAAAAGCAGTTCCGCGCCATCGACGGCCAGCCCGGAGCCTCGGGCATCCTCACCTTCGGCATCGAGGCCACCGACCCGGCCCGGGCCGGCGAGCGCTTCATCGACGCCTGCGAATTCATGAGCCACCTGGCCAACATCGGCGACGCCAAGACGCTGGTGATCCACCCGGCGTCGACCACCCATCGCCAGCTCAGCGAGGATGAGCTGGCCCGGGCCGGCGTCCGCCCCGACATGATCCGCCTGTCGGTGGGCATCGAGGAGGCCGACGACATTCTCTGGGACATCGACCAGGCGCTGCGCCAGGCTGTCTCCGCCTGAGCTGCTGATACAAGCCCTTGCTGTGCCACCCGCAATCGCGCGGGCCGTGTAAGACTTGCCGGTGGCAGGCAGCAAGGTGCCGGACGCCGGTGCATCAGCCCGGGTCCGCCGATTGCCAGACCTGCCTTATCGGTGCAGCCGCGGCGGGTCAGCGTGCTGCCTTCAATACAGGGAGTAGTAATTGGACAAAGGCAGCGAGAGTTTTCAATCGGCGGTTTCCGCGTCCGTGCCCGGCCAGCGGGGCTTCGATTACCTGATCGTCGGGGCCGGCTTTGCCGGCAGCGTGCTGGCGGAGCGGCTGGCCAGCCAGCTGGGCCAGCGGGTGCTGGTGGTCGAAAAGCGCAAGCACATCGGCGGCAACGCCTATGACCGCTACAACGACGATGGCCTGTTGATCCACCCTTACGGCCCGCACATCTTCCACACCAATTCCGCCGACATCTTCGACTACCTGTCGTGCTTCACACAGTGGCGGCCTTACCAGCACCGGGTGCTGGCCAGTGTCGACGGACAAATGGTGCCGATGCCGATCAACCTCGACACGGTCAACCAGCTCTATGGCCTGTCGCTCACGTCGTTCGAAATGGAGAAGTTCTTCGAGTCGGTGGCCGAGAAGGTGGAGTCCGTGAAGACTTCCGAAGACGTGGTCGTCAGCAGGGTGGGGCGAGAGCTGTACAACAAATTCTTCCGTGGCTACACCCGCAAGCAATGGGGGCTCGACCCGTCGGAGCTGGATGCCAGCGTCACCGCCCGTGTACCCACGCGCATCAACCGCGACGGCCGCTACTTCACCGACACGTTCCAGGCGATGCCGCTGCAAGGCTACACGCGGATGTTCGAGGCGCTGCTGGATCACCCCAACATCAAGGTGATGCTGAACACCGACTACCGCGAAGTGGTCGACGTGCTGCCCTGGAAACAC
>JAKFEZ010000300.1:0-52289 GCA_036675435.1 Ramlibacter sp.
CGAACTTGGCCGCCAGCACCGAGGTGATGGCCGCCGTCAGCGTGGTCTTGCCATGGTCCACGTGACCAATCGTGCCGACGTTGACGTGCGGCTTGGTACGCTCGAATTTTCCTTTTGCCATTTCTGATCTCCAAAGAGCAAGGCCCGTGTGAGGTTTAACGTCTGCACTGTGTTGCTGGTTCCCTCACCACGGGCAGTGAGGGGCACACAATCGCAGACCGGGAAATCTGATCAGAGGGGACCGAGCAGCAGGCTGGTCCGGTCCCTTTTTAGTCAGAGGGGACCGAGCAACCGCTTCGCTCGTTGGTCCGTCCCTTTCTAGTCAGAGGGGCCCGAGCAGCAAGCTGGTCCGGCCCCTGGTCATTACTTTGTCCGCGCAGCCACGATCGCCTCGGCCACGTTGCGCGGAGCCTCGCTGTAGTGCTTGAACTCCATCGTGTACGTGGCGCGGCCTTGCGACATCGAACGCAGCGTGGTCGAGTAGCCGAACATTTCGGACAGCGGGACTTCGGCCTTGATGGCCTTGCCGCCGCCGACCATGTCTTCCATGCCCTGGACCATGCCGCGGCGCGAGGACAGGTCGCCCATCACGTTGCCGGCGTAGTCTTCGGGCGTCTCGACCTCGACGGCCATCATCGGCTCGAGGATGACCGGGCTGGCCTTGCGGGCGCCTTCCTTGAAGCCGAAGATGGCGGCCATTTTGAACGCCAGTTCGTTCGAGTCCACGTCGTGGTAGGAGCCGAAGTGCAGCGTCACCTTGACGTCGACGACCGGGTAGCCGGCCAGCACGCCCTGAGTCACGGCTTCGTTGATGCCCTTTTCCACCGCGGGGATGAACTCGCGCGGCACCACGCCGCCCTTGATCGCGTCGACGAACTCGATGCCCTTGCCCGGCTCGTTGGGCTCGAGCTTGAGCACGACGTGGCCGTACTGGCCCTTGCCGCCCGACTGGCGCACGAACTTGCCTTCGGCCTCTTCCACCGTCTTGCGGATGGTTTCGCGGTAAGCCACCTGCGGCTTGCCGACGTTGGCTTCCACGCCGAACTCGCGCTTCATGCGATCGACAATGATTTCCAGGTGCAGTTCGCCCATGCCGGCGATGATGGTCTGGCCCGATTCCTCATCGGTGCGGACGCGGAAAGACGGGTCTTCCTGGGCCAGACGGTTGAGCGCAATGCCCATCTTTTCCTGGTCCATCTTGGTCTTGGGCTCGACCGCCTGGGCGATCACGGGCTCGGGGAACACCATGCGCTCCAGCGTCAGGATGGACGTCGGGTCGCACAAGGTTTCGCCGGTGGTGACGTCTTTCAGGCCCACGCAGGCGGCGATGTCGCCGGCGCGGATTTCGTCGACTTCGAGGCGGTTGTTGGCGTGCATCTGCACGATCCGGCCGATGCGCTCCTTCTTGCCGCGCACCGGGTTGTAGACGCTGTCGCCCTTGGACAGAACGCCCGAATAGACGCGCACGAATGTCAGCTGGCCGACGAACGGGTCGGTCATCAGCTTGAACGCCAGCGCCGAGAACTTCTCGCTGTCGTCAGCCTTACGGGTGGTTACCTGCTCGCTTTCGTCAATGCCCGCCACCGGGGGAATGTCCACCGGCGAAGGCAGATAGTCGATCACCGCGTCGAGCATGCGCTGCACGCCCTTGTTCTTGAACGCCGTGCCGCACAGCATCGGGTGAATCTCGGTGGCGATGGTGCGAGTGCGCAAGCCCAGCTTGATCTCGTCTTCGCTGAGCGAGCCCTCTTCGAGGTACTTGTTCATCAGCTCTTCGGAAGCTTCGGCAGCCGCTTCCACCATTTTCTCGCGCCACTCATTGGCCAGGTCGACCAGATCGGCCGGAATCTCCTGGTACTCGAACTTCATGCCTTGCGACGCTTCGTCCCAGACAATGGCCTTCATCTTGAGCAGGTCGACTACGCCCTTGAAGTTTTCCTCGGCGCCGATCGGGATCACCACCGGCACAGGGTTGGCCTTCAGGCGCAGCTTCATCTGCTCGTACACCTTGAAGAAGTTGGCGCCGGTGCGGTCCATCTTGTTGACGAAGGCCAGGCGCGGCACCTTGTACTTGTTGGCCTGGCGCCACACGGTTTCGGACTGGGGCTGCACGCCGCCCACGGCGCAATAGACCATGCAGGCGCCGTCGAGCACGCGCATGGAGCGCTCCACCTCGATGGTGAAGTCAACGTGGCCGGGGGTGTCGATGATGTTGAAGCGGTGCTCGGGATAGGATAGGTCCATGCCTTTCCAGAAGCACGTCACCGCGGCGGAGGTGATGGTGATGCCGCGCTCCTGCTCCTGCTCCATCCAGTCGGTGGTAGCGGCGCCATCGTGCACCTCACCGAGCTTGTGGGTCACGCCGGTGTAGAACAGGATGCGCTCCGTGGTCGTGGTCTTGCCGGCGTCGATGTGAGCCGAAATACCAATGTTGCGATAGCGCTCGATAGGCGTCTTGCGGGCCATGATGATCTTTCGTTAAAAGGGCAGAGGCCCGCTCGTGGCGGGCCCGTACTCAGATGGGGACGGTCTTTAGAAGCGGAAGTGGCTGAAAGCCTTGTTCGCCTCGGCCATGCGGTGCACTTCGTCACGCTTCTTCATGGCGCCGCCGCGGCCTTCCGTGGCTTCCATGAGCTCGTTGGCCAGGCGCATGGCCATCGACTTCTCGCCGCGCTTCTTGGCGGCTTCCTTGAGCCAGCGCATGGCCAGGGCCAGGCGGCGCACCGGGCGCACTTCGACGGGCACCTGGTAGTTGGCGCCGCCGACGCGGCGCGACTTCACTTCGACCATGGGCTTGACGTTGTTGATTGCCATGGTGAAGGCTTCGACCGGGTCCTTGCCCGGGTTCTTCTTTTCGATCTGCTCGAGCGCGCCGTAGATGATGCGCTCGGCAACCGCCTTCTTGCCGCCTTGCATGATGACGTTCATGAACTTGGCGAGCTCGACATTGCCGTACTTGGGATCCGGCAGGATTTCACGTTTAGGGACTTCGCGACGACGTGGCATTTTTTCACCTCAATATCTGCTTCAGCTGGCCTGCCCCTTTCGGGAGCCTGGAGAGTCATGGGACCCCCCGCTTACTCGACCCACACGGACAATTCCGCGCTTCGGGTCACTCCGCACATTCAGCCCGCCAAGGCCGGATGGGCACCGGAAACTACAAAACCTTTAGGCCTTCTTCGGGCGCTTGGCGCCGTACTTGGAGCGCGACTGCTTGCGGTCTTTCACGCCCTGCAGGTCGAGCGAGCCGCGCACGATGTGGTAGCGCACGCCGGGCAAGTCCTTGACACGGCCGCCGCGCACGAGCACCACCGAGTGCTCCTGCAGGTTGTGGCCTTCGCCGCCGATGTAGGAAATGACCTCGAAGCCATTGGTCAGGCGCACCTTGGCGACCTTGCGCAAGGCCGAGTTCGGCTTTTTCGGCGTGGTGGTGTACACGCGGGTGCACACGCCCCGGCGCTGGGGGCTGTTCTGCATCGCGGGGCTCTTGGAGTTGGTCTTTTCGACCTCCCGCCCGTGACGCACGAGTTGGTTGATGGTTGGCATTGAAACGTCCCTAAACGTCGTGAAATGGAAAATCTTGAGAAAGCATAGCTCTCCCGCCCCAAATTGCGGGAAAGCCCTCGAGTATAGCCCGATCGGGGCGAAAACGCTGAACGCCCCCTGGGATTACTTGATCCAGAGCCGGATGGCGTCCCAGGCGCGGCTGAGGATGCCGGCTTGTTCCACCGCTTCCAGCACCGTCAGGGGCACGTCCAGCAGGGCCTGGTCGCCCGAGCTGACCTTGAGCGTGCCCACCACCTGGCCCTTGGTCAGAGGCGCCAGCAACGGGTCGGGGCGGGCCACTTCGGTCTTGACGCGGGCCGCGCTGCCGGCGGGCACAGCCACCACCACGGCCTGCGAACGGCCCAGCTTGGCGGTTTTCTGCGCGCCCTTCCAGACCTCGGGCGTGACCACGGCCTGGTTGGCATCGAACAGCTTGATGGCCTCGTAGGCGGTATAGCCCCAGTTCAGCAGCTTCTGCGCCTCGTTCGCGCGAGCCGTCTCGCTGGCGGCCCCCAGCACGATCACCATGAGCCGGCGGTCGCCCACGTTGGGGAAAACGCGCTTGGCGGTGGCGATCAGGCAATAGCCGGCCGCATTGGTGTGGCCGGTCTTCAGGCCGTCCACGGTCGGGTCGCGGAACAGCAGCATGTTGCGGTTGGTGTCGTTGGCCGTCGGCGTGCCTGCGTAGCGGTACTTCTTGATGGTGTAGAAGTTCACGTAATCGGGAAAGTCCTGCAGCAGCCGCATCGACAGGATGCTCAGGTCGCGCGCCGTGGTGGTGTGGCCGGCTTCGGTCAGGCCTTCCGGATTGCGGTAGCTGGTGGACTTCAGGCCCAGCGCCTTGGCCTGCTGGTTCATCAGCTCGACGAAGCGCTCCACCGATCCGGCCACGCCTTCGGCCAGCGCCACGGTGGCGTCATTGCCCGACTGGACGATCATGCCCTTGATCAGGTCTTCGACCGGCACCTGCATGCTGGGGTCGATGAACATGCGCGAGCCCGGCACTTTCCAGGCCCGTGTGCTGACCGGCAGGGTCTGCTTGAGATCGAGCTTCTTGCTGCGCAGGGCGTCGAACACCAGGTAGGCGCTCATCAGCTTGGTCAACGAGGCCGGCTCCACCGGCACGTCGATGTCGCGCGAAGCCAGCACCTGGTTGGCGGTGACATCCAGCACCAGGTAGCTGCGGGCGGCAATTTCCGGGGGTTGCGGCGCTTGCGCGGCGACGGCGAGGCACCATAGGGCAAGAATCGGGGCGGCCAGCGACCGCAGTATTTTTTTCATCGGGGGAGTTCAGGAACGAAGGTGGCGAACCACCAGACTTTTCAGAAGCGGCAATTGTCCGTGAAAGAAATGGCCCGTCCCCGGCAGCACGGTAACGGGAAGTGACTGGGGGCGAGCCCAATCCATCACAGCGGCCAGCGGCACGGTGTCGTCTTGTTCGCCGTGAACCACCAGCGCGCCATGGTGCGCCTCCGGGGGCAGGTGCCGCACCTCGAAACGCGACGCCGCGGTGCCCACCAGCACGGTCTTTTCGACCTGGCGCGAGGTCCAAAGTGTCTGCACCGCCCCGGCGGCCACGAAAGAGCCGAAGGAAAACCCGGCCAGTGCCAGCGGCCCCTCGGGCGCTTCGGCCGCGATCACCGCCAGCATGTCCTGCAATTCGCCGCGGCCTTCATCGTGCTCGCCCTCGCTGGCGCCGACGCCCCTGAAGTTGAAGCGCAGCGCCGTCCAGCCCGCCTCGACGAACGCCCGGGCCAGTGTGTGCACCACCTTGTTGTGCATGGTGCCTTCGAACAGTGGGTGCGGATGCGCGATCACGGCCGTCCCGCGCGGGGCCGTGCCGCCGGGCGCGTAGTCGCGCAGGGCCTCGATGGCGCCGGCCGGCCCTGACAGTTGCAGGCGCCGCGTCCTGGAACCGGCGAGCACGTCAGCGCCCCAGGTGCGGCGGGGTCAGCAGCCGCTCCACCACCCTGCCGTTTTTCAGGTGCGAGTCGACGATTTCGTCGATGTCGTGTTCATCCACATACGTGTACCAGACCGCCTCCGGGTAGACCACGGCCACCGGGCCGGCGGCGCATCGGTCCAGGCAGCCCGCCTTGTTGACGCGCACCTTGCCGGGGCCCGACAGGCCGGCCGATTTCACCTGCTGCTTGCAGCGGTCGAATGCCTGCTGGGCGTGGTGCCGGGCGCAGCAGTCTTCGCCATTCGTGCGTTCATTGAGGCAAAAGAAAATGTGACGCTCGTAATAGGAAGCTCGGTTCAGGTCGGTTTCGCTCATGCAGCCATTCTATTTTGGGGCTCGCCGCGCGACACCCGCACCAGCACATAGAACAGCACGGCGTAGGGCCAGAGCCACCCCAGCCACTGGGCCAGGCCGTTGAAGCGGATGAAGCGGCCCTGCTCCCAGGCCTGCAAGGTGTCGGCGAAATAGGCGCTGGCGGGGGCCTGGTTCAGCAAGCTCAGATGCACGACAAGGGCCAGCAGGACCAGGGCGGCACAGCCGCGCCGCGGCACCGCGAGCAGGGCCAAGGCCAGCGCCAGCCCCAGCAGCAAGCCCACCTGGACCGGCAGGCTGAGCCAGGCCCAGGCATGAACCGGGCCCCAGCTCAGCGCCGCGGACAGGGCAGTCGCCGCCACGCCCACGGTGACGGCGACTGCCGCGAACACCACCCGCCGGGCCAGCGACCGGATGATCGAATAGCCCAGCAGGCAGGGCACGATGGCGCCCAGTGCCACACAGAGCAGCTCGACCCCTGGCACCAGGGGCTGCAGCTCGATGTCGCGCACCGGCAGCCATTCCAGGAAGGGCGTATCGAGCAACCATTCGGCCAGCGCCAGTTCCAGGCGCTCGAAAACCTGGCCCAGCCCCAGGGGCACGGCGGCGGGAAACAGCAAGGCGAACGGCCACAGCGCCAGCAGCACCAGTGCGCCCCGCGCGTCGGCGACGAACCATCGATCGCGAAACCGGCTCCAATGGTCGATCGCCCCGGCCCATTCCAGGGCGCCCGCCGCCACCGCGCCCAGCATGGCGCCGGCCACGTTGAGGGCGAAGTCCACGTTGGAAGGCACCCGCGAGGGCAGGTAACTTTGAAGCGCTTCCATCGCCAGCGACAGCATGGCCGCCATCAGGGTCGCCACCGCAATGGCGGCGGCCACGCCGCTGGCCGCCGCGCCCTGCGGCCCGCCACGCCGCAGGAAGCTCAATGCCAGCAGGAACCCCAGCGGCACGTAGCCGCCGGCGTTGGCCGCCACATCGAAGCCGGTCCAGTACTTGGGCAACGGACTCCACAGGAATTCCCAGGGGGCGATTCCCTGGTCGCGCCACCCCGTGAACGGATAGAGGCTGGCATAGACGACGAGTGCCGAATAAGCCTGGGACAGAGGCCAGGCCGAGGATTTGTGCATCCGTAGCGGCCTCAGAAAGGCTTGACCACGGCCAGCACGACCGCGGCCAGCAGCAACAGCACCGGGATTTCATTGAACCAGCGGTACCAGCGGTGGCTGCGCGCTTTGCCGCCGCTGTGGAAGCGCCGCAGCAGCACGGCGCAAACGTAGTGGTATGCCAATACCAGCACCACCACCGCCAGTTTGGCGTGCAGCCAGCCATTGCCGGGGCCCCGGCCGATGCCGTAACCCAGCCACAGCCACAGGCCGAAGGCCAGCGCCGGAACGGCCAGCAAAGTAGTGAAGCGCAGCAGCTTGCGCGCCATCAGCAGCAGCCGTTCGCGCTCGGCGTCGGAATCGGGCGGCACCATGGCCAGATTGACGAAAATGCGGGGCAGGTAGAACAACCCGGCGAACCAGCTGGCGATGAAGACGATGTGAAGAGACTTGACCCAGAGCATGGGGCGAAGTGTAGGGAATGCGGCGGCCTGCTGCCGGGCAAAAAAAACCCCGGCATGTGAGCCGGGGTGGGAAGCCTTTTTGCTGTCACACATTAAGGCACCCGCTCAGGGAGGAAAAGCGGGGAGCGGCAAGCCGCCCAGCTGTAATTTAACAAACCCCCCGCCCGGTTTCAATAGCGCGGCCCGGCATTTACCCGTCTTGATGCGGCATGTCGCACAAATCATGTACGGGACTACACCTAGTCAGGAGCTGGCGCGGGCCAAAAGCCCTGCTCGGACGGATGGAGGACAATTTCCGCATGAGCCTTCATGCCCCTTACCCCCAAGGCCGGCCACGCCGCCTGCGTCGAGACGAATTCACCCGCAACCTGGTGCGCGAGCACGCCCTGAGCCCGCACGACCTGATCTACCCCGTTTTCCTGCTGGAGGGCCAGGGCCGCCGGGAAGCCGTGGCCTCGATGCCCGGCGTCGAGCGCCTGAGCCTGGACTTGCTGCTGCCGGTGGCCGAAGAGTGCGCCCGCCTCGGGATACCGGCGATCGCGCTGTTTCCGGTGATCGACGCCAAGCTCAAGACCCCCGACGGCCAGGAGGCCTGGAACCCGGGCGGGCTGATTCCGCGTGCCGTGCGCGAACTGAAGGCCCGCTTTCCCGGGCTGGGCGTGATGACCGACGTGGCGCTTGATCCCTTTACCAGCCACGGCCAGGATGGTTTGCTCGATGAAACCGGCTACATCCTCAACGACGAGACAGTGCAGGTGCTGGTGCGGCAGGTGCTGACCCAGGCCGAGGCCGGCGTCGACATCGTGGCGCCCAGCGACATGATGGACGGGCGGATCGGCGCGATCCGCCAGGCGCTGGAAGCCCGTGGCTTCGTCCACACCCG
Organism: Ramlibacter sp.; assembly: GCA_036675435.1. Classification (GTDB taxonomy): domain Bacteria; phylum Pseudomonadota; class Gammaproteobacteria; order Burkholderiales; family Burkholderiaceae_C; genus Ramlibacter. The sequence goes on from JAKFEZ010000300.1 coordinate 8,275, forward strand.
GATCATGGCCTACAGCGCCAAGTACGCGAGCGCCTTCTACGGGCCCTTCCGCGACGCGGTCGGCTCCGCAGCCAACCTGGGCAAGAGCGACAAGAAGGTCTACCAGATGGACCCGGGCAACACCGACGAGGCGCTGCGCGAAGTGGCGATGGACATCGCCGAAGGCGCGGACATGGTGATGGTCAAACCCGGCATGCCCTATCTGGACGTGGTGCGGCGCGTGAAAGACGAATTCCGGGTGCCCACCTTTGCCTACCAGGTCAGCGGCGAATACGCGATGCTGAAGGCCGCGGCTCAAAACGGCTGGCTGGATCACGATGCCGTGATGATGGAAAGCCTGCTGGCATTCAAGCGGGCCGGCGCCGACGGCGTGCTGACCTATTTCGCGCTCGATGCCGCGCGCCGGCTGAAGACCTGAGAGACAATCGCCTCATGCACATCGTCGAGTTCGCGGGCGGTACGCTGAGGTTTCTGGAGCAGCTTCCGCAGGCTGCGCCCAAGCCGGGATTCATCTGGATCTACCTGGAACGCGAGTCGCTGCCGCAGCAGCTGCCGGTGCTGCAGCAAGCGGCCGAGCGGCTGGGCGGCTCGGCCTTGCTCGACCTCCACGTGAAGGATCTGCAGAACGCGGCCCACCCTTCCAACTACGACTACACCTCGATCTACGACCTGGTGATCTTTCGGCGGCTGGCCACCGGGCAGGAAGTCGACAGCGAACCGAACGGCAGTACGGCCTTGCCGGTGGCGGCCGGCGAACTGGCGGCGTTCCGGCGCATTCGCACCCGCGCGGTGGGTTTCGTCGCTTTCGATCACCTGCTGATCACCGTGCACCCCGAGGGCTGCTTCACGGCGCGATCGTTCATCCAGCGCTATCTGGCCGACGCGGTGCAAGCCGATGGCCTGGTGGTGGTCAGCCGCAACCGGCTGCCGGCCAGCCCCTCCGACCTGATGCTGCGCATGATCAATGTCATGGTCGACAGCTATCTGGAACTGCGCAAGGACCTGAGCGTGGAGATGGACCGCTGGCAGCAAGAGCTGCTGCGGCCCCGCTCCGGCAGCGCCAACTGGAATGCCCTCATGGGCGCGCGCGCCGAGCTGCACTCGCTGGAAGACCTGTGCGAGGAGCAGAACGACGCCATGCAGGAATGGCTGGACACGGCGCGCGAGCAGCCGCCGCTGTCGCTGTCGCAGGCCGAGCGCGATGGCCTGATCGCCCGCGCGCGTGACGTCGTCGAGCACATCCAGCGCGTGGTGCACCATGTGCGGCGGATCGAACAGGCGGCCGAGACCGCCGTGCAGATTCATTTTTCGGCCCAGAGCCACCGCACCAACGACATCATGCGCACGCTCACCGCGTTGACGGCGATCTTCCTGCCCTTGAACCTGGTGACTGGCATCTTCGGCATGAATTTCGAACTGATGCCGCTGGTCAAGCAGCCGCTGGGGTTCTGGCTGACGCTGGGCGCGATGCTGGCGGCGGCCGTGACGCTGGTGCTGGTGTTCTGGCGCAAGCGCTATCTGGCCCGCACGGCACGCTAACCATGGCCGCGCACCGCCACACCACCGGCTACCGCAAGGCGGAGACCGGCGAGGATGTCACCAACGAAAACGTCCATGCCATGCGTCAGCTCGAAGACGCGGCGATGGCCAGGCGCACCGGCGCGGACCGGGTGGCCGCGGGCATCGCGCATTTCTGCGGCCGTATCACCTTCGTCTGGATCCACGTGGCGGTGTTCGCCGCATGGATTGCCTACAACACGCTGCCATGGTTCAAGGCCTTCGATCCCTATCCGTTCACGTTTCTGACGCTGGTCGTCTCGCTGGAGGCGATCTTCCTGTCCACCTTCATTCTGATCAGCCAGAACTATGACATGCGGGTGAGCGAGCGGCGCAACCAGCTCGACTTGCAGATCAACCTGCTGGCCGAACAGGAAAACACCAAGATGCTGCAGATGCTGGAGCGCATTGCCAAGAAGGTCGGCGCCCATGTCAGCGACGACCCGCAGGTGCGGGCGCTGGAAGAAGCCACGCGGCCGGAGTCGCTGGTCCAGCAGATCGAGGAAGCGTATCGCGACGAGACGGGCCAGCCTCCGCCGAACAAATTTGAAGGCTAGACGAACGGCGCTGACAGGTTCTCGTTGGCCATCACGCGCCGCAGTGCCGGGCGAGACAGCATGCGTTGCAGATAGGGGCCCAGGTGCGGTCGGCTGCGCGCCGGAGGTTCCTTGCCGAAATTGCGGGTCCAGCGGCACAGGGTGAAGCAATAGGCGTCCAACGCGCTGTGGCGGTCGCCGCCCAGAAAAGGGCCGCCGTGGCGCGCGAGCTCCGCATCCAGCTGGTCCAGCAACCCGCCGACCCGTTGTTCGGCGTGGGACTTGACCTCGGCTGCCGCGGCAGCGTTCCCCTCGTTCACCCAGCGCTCTGGATAAAAATACACGATCAGCGCCGCCTGCAGCGTGCTGCTCAGCCAGATCAGCCATTTGTAGAAGTTCGCGCGTTCCGCGCTGCCCGGCGGCGGCGCCAGCCCCGCCTGCGGATGGCTGTCGCACAGGTGGAGCGCGATAGCCGCGGTCTCGTACAGCACCAAGCCGTCGTGCGCCAGCACTGGCAACAGCCCATTGGGATTGAGCCGCAGGTAGTCCGGCAGCTTGTGCGCGCCGGCAGCACGGTCGACCAGCACGCGCTCGTAGGGCACGCCCAATTCTTCCAGCAGGATGTGGGGCACCATGGCCGCAGTGCCGGGATAGAAGTACAGCTGGATCATTTCAGCGGGCATTTCATTTCAGTTCAAAGAGCTTGGCGCCATTGTCCCAGGCAATGCGCCGTGCCACGTCGCCTGGCAGGTCGCCCAGCCAGGTGCGGTAACCCTTCATCAGTGCATCGTATTGCTGCCAGCGCTGGTTGACCCAGGTGTCCGAGCCGATCATGAAACGCGTCGGATATTTCAGCAGGAGCGCGCGCCACTCCGGGCACAGCTTGCCGCCATCGCAGGTCAGGCCCGGCCGGTACGACAGCTCGCCCATCAGCAGCGGGTAGCGGGCCATCAATTGATCGACCCGCGCCACCGGCGTGCCGCCGATGCCGGTATGCGCCCAGATCAGGCGCAGCTTCTGGCCGCGCGTGGGCGTATGAGCCATCAGCAGGTCGATTGCGGCATCGTCGACATGGGCCAGCACCGCCAGGTTCCGCTCCTCCGCCAACGCCATCAGCTTGCGGGCGACCGGCCCGTCGGCGTTGGCGCTGTCGTAGAGATGGAATTCACCCAGGCCCCGATACGGCCCCGCCGCGGTGCCGGCGGCCAGCTCGGCCTGCACCATGTCGTGAATGGTCTCGTCGCGGAACCAGTTGGTGTAGTCGGCGCGGCTGCGGTAGAGGCGAACGAAAGGAACCACCGTGACGCCTGCCTGGCGCACCTGCGGCGAGGCCGACAGCGACTTGGTGCCATCGTTCGGCCGCGAATTGGCGATGATCGCCTTCACTCCGTTGCGCTGCATCCGCGCCAGCACGTCGGGCAAGGGATGCGGCGCCTGGGCTTCTTCGTTGTAATGCAGGTGGGCGTCGAACAGCGGCCCGGTGTAGTCGGCGGCTTGGGCCGCGGCCGCCAGGGCCAGTGCCAGTGCCAACAAGGCCGGAACGCAGCGCAGCGGGCGCGCCATCTCAGTGGCCGCCCGGCCGACCGAAGGACGCTGAGGGCCCCTCTGGGGGGCAGCGAACGAAGTGAGCGTGGGGGCGTTTCATCTCAGAGGTGCTTGCCGAAGAAGGCCAGCGTGCGTTCGCGCGCCAACTTGGCCGACTCGGCGTCGTAGGAAGCCCGCTGGTCGCAATTGAAGCCATGATTGGCGTGATAGACATGCACCTCGACCTCGGCGTGCGCCTTCTTGAACGCCTCCACGCTGTCCAGCGATATCCAGTGGTCCTGGTCGCCGAAGTGGGCCATCACCGGCACCTTGGGCTGGCGGGCGATTTCGTCCGGAGTGGTCATTCCGCCACCGTAATACGGCACGGCAGCGCTCAGGCCCTGCAGCGTGCAAGCCGCGCGCCAGGTGAGCAGCCCGCCCCAGCAGAAGCCGACGATGCCGACCTTGCCGGCCTGCCCAGCGTGCTCGATCGCGGCCTGGATGTCCTGCAGCACGCCCGGCGCGGGAAGCACTTCCACGGCGGCCTTGAGCGCCATCCCCGCGCTCATGTCATCGGGCGAGTAGCCAGAGTCGACCCCGGCCTTGACCCGATGGAAGGTGGCCGGCGCGACGGCCAGGTAGCCGTCGGCCGCGTAGCTGTCGGCCACTGCGCGGATGTGCGAGTTGACGCCGAAGATTTCCTGCAGCACCACGATGCCGCCCTTGGCCGCGCCGGCAGGTTGCGCCACGTAGGCCGGAAAGGCGAAGCCGTCCGCAGCCTTGAGGTCCAGAAAGTTGCCCATGCTTCGATCTCCTGTTAGTTTCGGTGCATCCGCTGTAAAGCAAACAGGCTTTGTAGCCTATCCCGATCATTCTTGCAGGAGACGCCATTGGACCAAGTACTAATCGTCACCGGAGGCAGCCGGGGCATCGGCGCAGCCACAGCCTTGCTGGCAGCCGGCAAGGGCTATGCCGTCGCGGTCAACTACACATCCAATGCCGCTGCCGCGAATGAGGTGGTCGGTCAGATCCGCGGTGCCGGCGGACGAGCCATTGCAGTGCGGGCCGACGTGGCCCGGGAAGACGAAGTGCTGGCCATGTTCGAAACCGTCGACACCGCTTTGGGCCGGCTCACCGCCCTGGTGAACAACGCCGGCGTGGTGGATGTGACGGCCCGGGTGGATGAGATGAGCATGGCGCGCTTGAAGCGCATGTTCGACATCAACGTCATCGGCTCGATGATCTGCGCCAGAGAAGCGGTTCGCCGCATGAGCACACGCCACGGCGGCGCCGGCGGCGCCATCGTCAATGTGTCCAGCGCTGCGGCCCGGCTGGGCGCGCCCGGCCAGTACGTCGACTACGCGGCGGCCAAGGGCGCGATCGACGCCTTCACGGTGGGGCTGGCCAAGGAGGTGGCCGGCGACGGCATCCGCGTCAATGCCGTGCGGCCTGGCCTGATCGAGACCGACATTCATGCCTCGGGCGGCATTCCCGACCGGGTGCAGAAGCTGGCCCATCAGGTTCCGATGCAACGCGGCGGCACGGCCCTGGAAGTGGCCGAGGCCATCGTCTGGCTGCTGTCGCCACAGGCCAGCTACACCACCATGTCGCTGGTCGACGTTTCAGGAGGACGATGATGAGCCGGATCGTGTACTACTGGGAAGACCTGCTGCCGGGGTCGGTGCGCGACCTGGGCACCGTCACGCCGCAGGTCGAGGACATCAAGGAGTTCGCGGAGCAGTTCGACCCGCAGCCGTTCCACCTGGACGAGGCGGCCGGCCGGCGCTCCATCTACGGCAACCTGTGCGCCAGCGGCTGGCACACCTGCTCGATGGCCATGCGGCTCACCGTCGACAACTTCCTGAACGAGTCTTCCAGCATGGGCTCGCCCGGACTGGAAAGCCTGCGCTGGCTCAAGCCGGTCTATCCCGGCGACACCCTGCGCCTGCAGCACACCATTCTGGAGTCGAGGCCCTTGCGCAAGCGCACCGACACCGGGCTGGTGCGATCGTCATGGGAAATGTTCAACCAGAACGGCGAGAAGGTTTTGCACATGGAAGGCTACGGCATGTTCGGGCGCCGCACCCCGGCAACGCCCGAGGAAATCGCCCGCCTGGAATCATCGCTGGACAAGCCCTAGCCCATGGATTTCAAGCCCCTGGTGACCTTGCTCGCGGTGGTGAATCCGCTGGCCATCGTGCCCTTCTACATCCACTACACCCAGGGCTTTTCCAGGGAGCAGCGGCGCCGCACCGTGGTCACCGCTTCTTTCAGCGCCTTCCTGGTGATCGCCGCCAGCGCGCTGCTGGGGCTGCAGATCCTGCAGTTCTTCGGCATTTCGCTGGCCAGCTTCCAGGTCGGCGGCGGCATGCTGCTGCTGATCAGCGCCATGAACATGCTCAACGCCCAGCCGGCCGAGGCCAAGCCGGCAACCCGCGAGATGGAGCAAGGCGCCGAGAAAGCCGCCATGGGCGCCAGCATCGCGGTGGTTCCGCTGACCATTCCCCTCCTGACCGGGCCGGCGACGATGTCCACCGTGGTCATCTACGCCGACCGCGCCCAGACCTTCCTGCAGATGTCCGCGCTGGTGGGCTATGGCGTGGTGATCGGGCTGGCGACGGCGCTGTGCTTTGCCCTGGCGGACCCGATCGCGCGGGTGCTGGGCAAGACCGGCATCAACGTGATGACCCGGCTGATGGGCCTGATCCTGGCGGCCCTGGCAGTCGAAGTGATGGCCCTGGGCCTGCTCAAGCTGTTCCCGGGACTGGGTCGCTGACCAGCGCGGCCGCGCGGCCGTTCTGCAGCGCCTTCACCAGCTGGCTGCTGGTGTTGCGCAGCCGCTGGGCCAGCAACTGGGTGAGCTTGACCAGCAGCTTGGCCCCCACGGCCGGATGGGTGCTGATCAGTCGACCGACCGCAGCCCGGGTCAGCACGGCAGCTTCGACTTCGCTCAGGGCCCAGCAGCTGGCGTAGCGCGGCTCCCCGTCCAGCATCGACATCTCGCCGATCACCGCGCCTTCCTTCAGGACGGCCAGCCGCGTGATGTCGCCCGGCTCCGTCTTGTCGGCCTCGGCGCCGATCTTGCGCTTGCCCACGTCCACCGTGCCGCGCAGCAGCAGCATCATCCAGTCGCTGGCCTCGCCCTCGGCGATCAGCAGCTGTCCCGGCTGCGCGCGCACGCGCAGCATGCTGGCGCCCAGCAGGTCGGCCTCGGCCGGCGTGAAGTCGCGCAGCAGCGCCGACAGCAGCAACTCCGGCTGCTGCGACAGCCGCTCGCACGCACCGGCCAGCTCCAGGCCCCGGGCCTGCAGCTGCTCCTCCAGGATCGGCTGCATCATGGGCCGGGCCTGCCGCTCACGGCGAGGCCTCGCAGCCAGCGGGCGACTTCGTCGGCGGCCGCTTCGGCGGCATCGGCCAGCGCCCGCACCCCGCCCGGCGCATCGAGTGTCGGCGCCGGACGCCGCACCACGATGCTGCGCTGGTCGACCAGCTTTTCGCCGGCCGGCGTGCTCTCCAGCAGCGTGGCCCGCAGCCGCAGCAGGCCGACACTGAGCGCCGGTGACTCGAAGTAGTGGGAGAACTCCTCCAGCTCGAGGCGCAGCACCAGCGGCACGACGCCACCGGTGCGCGCCAGTGTCGCGCTTTCGCCGAGGTCGAACACCGGCCGGTCGCGCGCCAGCGTCTGGCGCAGCCGCTGGCGGACCAGCTGCTGGGGCGGCGCGCTCCAGCGCGAAAGCGAATAGGGTCGCAACTGGTGGGCATCGGCATAGCCCAGCCGGTACAGCACTGCGGTGCCGTCCCAGGACCCCGACGCTTCGATGTCGGCCAGCACCAGTGGCGCCAGCCCAGCCGTGGTGCCGCCTGCCGGGGCCGCCGTGTCGGGGCCGAAATCGTACAAAGTGGCGCGCACGGGCTTGTCGGGCGTGGCACAGCCGGCTGCGGCCAGCGCGAGGGCAAGTGCCCCGAGAACCTGGAGAGCGCGGCCCCTCATTTGCCGTTCCCCGGCGCATCGAACCCGGGCTCGCCCGGTCCGGGGTCGATAGGCCCGGTGCCGTAGATCAGGGACTGCGGGTTGTCGCCGATCGCGCTGGCCGCGCGGCCGAGGCGACGCACCGCGCGCGAGGTTTCGTCGGTCACGCGGTTGATGCGCGGCAACGTGGCCGCGTTGAAGGAGTCCGCCGCATGCGCCAGGGCCTCCGTGCCTTGGGCCAGTCGATCCATCGGTCCATCCTTTTCGTTGAGCCGCCTGACGGTCACTCCAAAATCGGCGGCAGTCTTGTTGACTTCATCTGCGCTCCTCTGGACCGATCGCAACGCGACGGATGCGTCGGCCAGAGCCGGGTCCACCCGCTTGGCTACGGTGGCCTCGAGCCGCTGCGACAGGCGGCTGGCGTCGGCCGCAGCGCCACCCAGGTTGTCCAGCACCGTGGCGACGCGGCGTTGGTTGTCCTCGCCCACCAGTTGGCCCATGCGTTGGGTGACCTGTTCGACCTGGTCGAGGATCACTTCGCCCCGCGCGGCGAGCGTGGCCAGCAAGCTGGGCTTGAGCGGGATGCGCGGTGGATCGTCGTCGTTGGGCACCAGCTTCGGTGCCGGCTGGCCGCTGTCATCGAGCTGCACGAAAGCCAGCCCGGTGACGCCCTGGAAGCTGAGCGTGGCAAACGTGTCGCTGGTGATCGGCGCCTTCTGGTCGACTTCCAGCCGAAGCAGCACATTGCCTTGCTGGTCGGGGTCGAAGCCGATCGACGACACCTTGCCGATATCGACGCCCCGATAGCGCACGGCGGCCTGCGACTGCAGCCCGGTCACGGTCTCCCGGGTCGAAATTTCGTAGACGTCGCGCTCGCCGGTGTCGCGCGACAGCCAGGCCGCCAGGGCCACCAGCAACGCCGCCACCGCCACCACGAAGATGCCTGCAGCCAGTGCGTGAGCCTTGTTTTCCATAGCTTGAGTCCTTTTTACACGGCAAACGGATATTCGCGCAACAGCTCCATCGCGCGCTGGCCCCGCTCGCCCAGGAAGAAATCGCGGATGAAGGGATGCTGGAAGGCGATCACTTCCTTGGGCGGGGCCGCCACGATCACCCGCTTTTCAGCCAGCACCGCGATGCGGGTGGACAGCTCGAACAGCGTGTCCAGGTCGTGCGTGACCATGATCACCGTCAGGGCCATGTCGTGGTGCAGCGACCGCAGCAAGGTGACGAAGCCGTCCGAGCTTTCGGGATCGAGCCCCGCTGTCGGTTCATCGAGCAGCAGCAGCGGCGGATCCATGATCAGCGCGCGGGCCAGCGCCACCCGCTTGATCATGCCGCCCGACAGGTCGGAGGGCATCTTGTCGGCATCTTCGGGCTTGAGGCCGACCATCTGCAGCTTGACCATCGCCGCCTGCCGCACCAGTGCGGACGGCAGCGTCTTCAGCTCGCGCAGCGGGAAGGCGATGTTCTCCAGCACGCTGAAAGCCGAGAACAGGGCGCCATGCTGGAACAGCATGCCGATGCGGCCGGCGGCGCCCTTGCGCCCGAGCTGGCTCACCGGCTGCCCCAGCACGTCGATCTCCCCCTTGGCCGGCGCCTCCAGCGCCAGGATCTGGCGCAGCAGCACGGTCTTGCCCGTGCCCGAGCCGCCCACGATCGACAGCACCTCTCCGCGCTGCACGGTGAGATCGAGGTCCTGGTGAACCACGAACCGCTTCTCCGGCGCAGTGAACACCGTCCACAGCTTGCGGATGTCCACCATCGGCTGGCCGCTAGCCGGCAGGGGGACGGGGGTCAGTTCCATGGCCTCAGACGACCGCCGGGCCGCTCCCAAGGTGGGCTGGCCCCCTCGGGGGGCAGCGAACGAAGTGAGCGTGGGGGCGAACTCATGCTCCCACGTCCTTGAACACCACCGCGAACAGCGCGTCGACCAGGATCACCACGGTGATCGAGGTCACTACCGAGGCGGTGGTGCCCTCGCCCAGGCTCTGGGTGTTGGGCTTGACGCGCAGGCCGAAGTGGCACCCCACCAATGCGATCAGGACGCCGAACACCACCGACTTGGCGGTTGCCAGCAGTAGATTGTTGACATGCACCGCCTGCGGCAGCGCGTTGATAAAGAAAGTGGGCGTGATGTCCAGAGATACCTGGGCCGCCAGCATGCCGCCCGCCAACGCGCACAAGGTGGTCCACACACTGATCAACGGCATCACCACCGCCAACGCCATGGCGCGTGGCATCACCAGCCTGAAGCTGTGGGAGATGCCCATCACGCGCATGGCGTCCAGCTCCTCCGTGACCCGCATCACCCCGATCTGCGCGGTGATGGCCGAACCGGACCGGCCGGCGATGAGGATCGCAGCCAGCATCGGGCCCAGCTCGCGGATGAGCGCGATGCCCAGGATGTTGACGATGTAGGCGTCGGCTCCGAACTGCTTGAGCTGCTGCGCAGTGAGGTAGGCCAGCACCACGCCGATCAGGAAGCCAACCAGCGCGGTGATCGGCAGCGCGGTGCCGCCGATGCGGTACAGGTGTCCGGAGAAATCGCGCCACGGGCCTTCCTGCGGCGCCCGCGCCAACCGCACCAGGTTCAGCGCCAGCTGCCCGATCAGGCGCACGAACGACCTGACATGGCCGACTGCCCGCAGCAAAGCCGCGCCCAGCGCCAGGAAGCTGCCGAGCCAGCTGGTGCGTGGACGGGGACTCGCCGCCACAGTGAAGCGGGCGACTCGCTCCAGCACTGCCCGCTGCGCTGGCAGCAACTGCAGCTGCCCGGGCCACTGCCGGCCCCAGTGGTCCCACAGCAACTGCGCCGCCACGTGGTCCAGCTGGCGGAGGCCCGCCAGGTCCCATGCCGCTGCGTTGCCCGCGGAGGCCAGCTGCGAGCGGATGTGGCCCAGCATCGACGGTTGAGCCAGCTGCGAGGCGGTCCACTCGCCGAGCAGGCGCACGCGCGGGCCTTCCGGCGCGGTCTGCTGCTCGATGCGAGGCACGGTCTCCAGCATGAGGGCGGGATGTCCTGAAGTTGAGTCCGCCATCCTAACTGCAGAGTCGCAGGCTGTGCTGTAGGAGCAGCCCGCCCCTTTGGCTGCCTGGCGCGGCTGCGACAGGTCCTCGGGCGCGGCGGCGGCTATAAAGCAGGATTGCCCCGAAGGAGCGTGCATTGAGCGACACCGTCACCCCGGAACTGCTGGTGGAGCAGCGTGGCCCCGCGCTGTGGCTGAGCATCCAGCGCGAGGAGCGCCGCAATGCCATGAGCCACGCCGTGCTGGCCGCCATGGCCCAGGCCATCGACACGGCCCAGGCCGACCGCGCGGTGCGGGCCATCGTGATCACCGGCGCCGGCAGCAAGGCTTTTTGCGCCGGGGCCGATCTGCAGGCGGCGCAGGCCTTCACCACCGACTATGCCGAGCCCTACGCGCCGCTGGCGCTGCTGCTGCGCCGTGCCCGGGCCAGCAACGTCCCGCTGATCGCGCGAGTCAACGGCGCTTGCATGGCTGGCGGGATGGGGCTGCTGGCCATGTGCGACCTGGCGGTCGCGGCCCGCCATGCGGTCTTCGGCCTGCCGGAGGTGAAGGTCGGTGTCTTCCCGGCGCAGGTGCTTTCGGTGCTGCAGCATCTGGTGCCGCGCCGCAAGCTGGCCGAGATGTGCCTGACCGGTGAGCCGCTGAGTTCGGCCCAGGCACTGGAATACGGCCTGGTCAACTATGTCGATGACGACCTCGACAGCAAGCTCGACTGGCTATTGCAGCGCCTTCTGGACAAGTCGCCGGCGGCGATCCGGCGCGGGCTGTACACGATGAAGAAAATCGAGAGCATGGGGTTCGAGGAATCGGTGGCCTTCACCGAAAGCCAGATCGCCCTGTTCACGCTCACCGAGGATGCGCGAGAGGGCCAGCAGGCATTCCAGCAAAAGCGCAAGCCGCAGTGGACGGGCAGGTGACCATGAGCGGCGCCGAGTCTTCGGTCCCCGGCGAGGCGGCTCGATCGGTACGCATCGGCGGCGCTTCGGGTTTCTGGGGCGACAGCAGCGTCGGCGCGCCGCAACTGGTGCGACTCGGCCAGGTTGACTACCTGGTGTTCGACTACCTGGCCGAACTCACCATGTCGATCCTGGCGGCCGCTCGCGGCAAGGACCCTGAACTGGGCTACGCCACCGATTTCGTCACGGTGACGCTGAAAACCATCCTGAAGGATGTGGCCGCACAGGGGATCCGCATCGTCAGCAACGCGGGCGGCGTCAATCCGCAGGCCTGCGCCCGGGCCATCGCGGCCCTGGCCGCCGAACAAGGCGTGGCCATCCGCATCGCCGTGGTCGACGGCGACGACGTGATGCCGCTGGTGCCGCGCTTGCGCGAGGAAGGGGTAGCCGAGCTGCAAAGCGGCGCGTCCCTGCCGGCCAAGGTGCTGACCGCCAACGCCTACCTGGGCGCGTTGCCCATCCAGCAGGCACTCGACGCGGGCGCCCAGATCGTGGTGACCGGCCGCTGTGTCGACAGCGCGGTGACCCTGGGCGTGCTGATGCACGAGTTCGGCTGGAGTGCGCACGATTACGACCTGCTGGCGCAGGGCAGCCTGGCGGGCCACATCATCGAATGCGGCTGCCAGGCCACGGGCGGGCTGCACACCGATTGGGAGTCAGTGCCGGACTGGGCCCACATCGGCTACCCGGTGCTCGAATGCAGTGCCGACGGCAGCTTTGTCGCGACCAAGCCGGCGGGCACCGGCGGCCTGGTCAACACCGCCGTGATCGGCGAGCAGATGCTCTACGAGATTGGCGATCCTCGCCGTTATCTTCTGCCGGACGTCACCTGCGACTTCAGCGAGGTCCGGCTGCTGCAGGTAGGCGACAACCGGGTGCGGGTGGAAGGCGCCCGCGGCCTGGCGCCCGGGCCGCATTACAAGGTGTCGGCCACCTACGTCGATGGATTTCGCTGCAGCGCCCAGCTGACGATTGTCGGCCTCGACGCCGCGCGCAAGGCCCGGCGCACGGGTGAGGCGATCCTGGAGCGGACCCGCGAATTGTTCGCCCAGCAGGGCCTGGCCGACTACAGCCGCACGCTGATCGAAGTACTGGGTTCGGAGCAAGGCAACTTCGGCCCGCAAGCCCGCACCGGGGACGTGCGCGAAGCGGTGCTGCATCTGGCGGTCATGCATCCGCAAAAGGCCGCGCTGGAACTGTTCGCCCGCGAGATCGCACCGGCCGGCACCAGCTGGTCTCCCGGCACCACCGGCGCCGGCGGGCGCCCCAGCCCCTCGCCCGCCATCAAGCAGTTCGCTTTCCTGCTCGACAAAGCGAGCGTGTCGCCCCTGGTGTCGATCGACGGTGCTACCTCGCCCGTGCCGATCCCCTGCGGCCAACCGCCTGTCGCTCCCCCACCCTCGAAATTGGAATCTGACCCCAATAAAGAATGGGGGTCAGATTCCAATTTAATCGAGGTGCCGCTGATCCGGCTGGCCTGGGGCCGCAGCGGCGACAAGGGCGACAGCTCCAACATCGGCGTCATCGCGCGGCGCCCGGAATGGCTGCCGTTGCTGCGCGAGCAATTGACCGAGGCGCGGGTGGCGGCTTGGCTCGGCCATCTGGTGCAGGGATGCGTGACGCGCTTCGACGTGCCCGGCATCCACGCGATGAATTTCCTCTGCACGCGCGCGCTGGATGGCGGCGGCATGGCGTCGCTGCGCAACGACCCGCTGGGCAAGGGCATGGCGCAGATCCTGCTGGCCATGCCGATCAAGGTGACGCAACAGCGTCTCGATTCAACCAACTGAAATCACTGCAGTTTCAGCTTGGCGTCATGGTCGATCCGCGATAGCATCCATCCCGCAGGAGAGCGGGCGGCAAGGCTGCCCCACCGAAGGCGCAAACTCCCATGAACGCTCAGGTATCCCCAGGTGATGTACTGCAACTTTCAATAGCCGTCTGGAGAGCCATCGCAGCGCACTTGCGCCCGTGATGCACCGAAGGAGCAAAGCCGCAGCCCATGCTGCCGCTGAATCTCTCAGGTACCAAGGACAGGGGGAGCGGCAACCCGCGCGCCGCGCGCCCGGTTGCTATTTTGTTTGATAGCTGCCGGCGCTTGCGCGTCGGACCACCTGTCAAAGAAGGTTCCACCATGAAAGTTATCGTTCTCGGCGCCGGCCTGCTCGGCGTGACGTCGGCTTATTACCTCCAGCAGCTCGGCCACGAGGTGAGCGTGATTGACCGGCAGGCCTCCCCGGCCGCCGAAACCAGCTTTGCCAACGGCGGCCAGATCTCGGTCAGCCACGCCGAGCCCTGGGCCAATCCCGGAGCGCCGCTCAAGGTGCTGCGCTGGCTGGCCCGGGAAGATGCGCCGCTGCTGTTTCGCATGCGCGCCGACATGCACCAGTGGCTGTGGGGAATGCGGTTCCTGCGCGAATGCACGCCGGCGCGCACCCGGCGCAACATCGAGCAGATCGTGCGGCTGGGCAGCTACAGCCGCGATGCGCTGCAGGCGTTGCGGCGGCGCACCGGCATCGCCTATGACCAGCGCAGCCAGGGCATCCTGCACTTCTACACCAGCACCAAGGAATTCGAAGACGCGCTGGCCCCGTCCGAGCAGATGCGCCAGCTCGGCTGCGATCGTCGGGTGGTCTCCGCGGACGAAGCCGTGCAGATCGAGCCTGCGCTGCGCCATATCCGGCCGCAGCTCGCCGGCGCCACCTTCACCGCGGCCGACGAGTCGGGCGATGCCAACTCATTCGCCTGCGAGCTGGTGAAGCTATGCCGGGCCGCCGGCGTCACTTTCCTGATGAACCACACCGTCACGGCACTGCGCGAGGCCGCCGGCCGTATCGACCACATCGAAGCGACCGACAGCGACGGCCGCTTCCAGCGCCTGCAAGCCGACGCCTACGTGCTGGCGCTGGGCTCGACCAGCCCGCTGCTGACGCGGCCGCTCGGGATCCGGTTGCCGGTGTATCCGGCCAAGGGCTATTCGGTCACGCTGCCGGTCAAGGATGAATCGATGGCGCACCAGGTTTCGTTGACCGACGATGAGTACAAGCTGGTGTTCTCGCGCCTGGGCAACCGCCTGCGAATCGCCGGCACGGCCGAATTCAATGGCTACGACCGCGACCTGAATCGAGTCCGCTGCGAAGCCATCGTGCGCCGCGTCGAGCAACTGTTCCCCGGGGCGGGCGACACCGACCAGGCACAGTTCTGGACCGGCCTGCGCCCGGCTACCCCCAGCAACGTGCCGATCATCGGCGCCAGCCGCCTGCCAAATTTCTTTCTGAACACCGGGCATGGCACATTGGGCTGGACCCATGCCTGCGGTTCGGGCAAGGCAATCGCCCGCATCGTCAGCGGACTGAAGCCGGAGATTGATTTCGATTTTGCGCGGGCCTGAAGCTGCGCCGGCCCCTCACCGGGCCGGTGCGGCGAGAAACGTCTCCGCCAGGCGCGACCAGTAGGCCGCGCCGACCTTCAGGTTGCTGTCGTTGAAGTCATAGCCGGGGTTGTGCACCATGCAGCCGCCCTCGCCATCTCCGTTGCCGATGATGAGGTAGCAGCCGGGCACACGTTCCAGCATGAAGGAAAAATCTTCGCTCGCGGTCAGCGGCGGCCCCTGCGTGACAACCCTGTCGGTCCCCAACAGGTCCAGCGCGACCTGCCGGGCGAACTCGGTTTCCGTCGGGGTGTTGACCAGCACCGCGTAGCCGCGCCGGTAATCGATCTGCGCCCGCACGCCAAAGCTATCGGCCTGCGCCGCCACCAGTGCCTTGATGCGCCGCTCCAGCAGTTCACGCATCTCGCGCGTTAACGCCCGCACGCTCAGCTCCAGCACGGCCGTGTCGGGAATGACGTTGTTGGCATTGCCGCTGTGCAGCGCGCCAACCGTCACGATCGCCATGTCCAGCGGCGCCGCGTTGCGCGACACGATGGTTTGCAGGGCCATCACGATGCTGGCTGCCGCGACGATCGGATCGGCCGCGCGATGCGGCTCGGCGCCGTGGCCGCCGACGCCGTGCAGCGTGATCGTGACGTAATCGGATGACGCCATCATCGGCCCCTCGCGAAACACCAGGTGGCCCTGCGGCGTGCCCGGCCCGTTGTGCATGGCGAAGATCGCGTCGCACGGATAAAGGTCGAACAGGCCGTCTTCCATCATCCGCACCGCGCCGCCGCCGCCCTCCTCGGCTGGCTGGAAGATCAGGTTCAGCGTGCCGCTGAAATTGCCTTCCTGCGCCAGGTACTGCGCTGCGGCCAGCAGCATGGCGGTATGCCCGTCATGGCCGCAGGCGTGCATGATGCCCGGCCGACCGCTGGCGTAGCGCAGGCCGGTCTTCTCCTGGATCGGCAAGGCGTCCATGTCGGCCCGCAGGCCCAGGCGCTTGCCGCCCTGGCCGCGCTGGAGCTGGCCGACCACGCCGGTACCGCCCAGGCCGCGCCGAACCTGGTAGCCCCACTGTGCCAGCTTGCTGGCGACCAGTTCGCTGGTCTTGAACTCTTCGAAACCCAGTTCGGGGTGCTGGTGGATCTGCTGGCGGATCGAAATGAACTCGTCGGCGTGCCGCTCAAAATAGCCGAGCGCCGGGGTCTGGGTCTGGGTCATTGAAGAAAAAAAAACGGGTGAAACGATCGGGTGAGTGTCACGGCCGCCGGGCCATCGCGGCCGGCAGCTTGCGCCACGGCAGGTCCGCCGGATCGGCGGCCATGGGGCCGGGCGCCTTGGCGATCAGGATGGCTTGTGCGATCGGTGCAAAGTCGGCGCGGAAATGAACGGAACTCTTGTTGACCAGCAGCTTCATGCGCTCGGGTGCGATGGCGACGTGGCGGAACAGTTCCCGGTCCAGCATCTGCGTCTTGGCGCTGGCAACCGCCACCAGCACGCCTTCAATCTCCAGGCAGGCGCAGGGACCCAGTTCGACGACCGAGGCCATCGCCATCGGTCCTTTCAGCGCGACATGGCCGTCGCCCAGGGCCCGCACCGTGAAGCGGGCGCGCAATGGCGGGTCGCTGGCCTCGCCGGTGAAAGTGCGAACCGCCGAACCCAGGGCCAGATCGACCTGCCGGCCGATACCGGCAGCGTGGGCGGCGCGGGCGGCCTGCGGGTCCCATAGGAGGCCCAAAGCAACCTGCTGCGGAAAACGCTGTCCGGCGCCTTCCGCGAGCAGGGCGTGCAACATGCCGGTGGTGTTGCTGTCACCGCCGGCACCGGGATTGTCCTGGGTGTCGGCAATGATCACCGGCCGCGATGCCGTCGACGCGATGTCGACCGCGCGGGCCACGGCATCGCGCGGCGCGAGCAGGTCGAGCCGCCATTGCGAGCGCGGCACATCGATGCGCGCGTAAAGCCGGCGCACCGCCGCCTCGGCTGCATCGGCCGCTTCGCCGTAGGCCCATACCACCGGGCCGCATTCGGCGATGTCGGCCGCCGGAAAGCCAGGGGCGAAACTCATCACCACGCCGTACTCCTCGTCCAGCGCGCGCATGAAGGCGTAGATCGACGCGGCCGGTTCCGCCATCGTAGTCTGGACATTGAGCGGCAGCAGGAACGGCAACCGCATCGCATGGAGCGGCTGGCGCTCGCCGCGGCGCAGGCGCTGCTCCAGCAGGCGGGCCGCCAGCCGGCCGGTGTCGGCCATGTCCACGTGGGGATAGCTGCGGTAGGCGACCAGCGCATCGGCGGTCTCCAGCATCTGCGCCGTGACGTTGGCGTGCATGTCCAGGCTGGCCACGACCGGCACATCGGGGCCGAGTGCGGCGCGAACCTGCGCCAGCAACTCGCCTTCGACGTCGTCGAGGTGCTCGGCCACGGCCGCGCCGTGGAGGTCGAGGTAAACGGCGTCCACGCCGCCCTGTTCGATCGCCTGGCGCAGATCGCCCAGGATCGCAGCCGCCATCCGCTCGAAGGCGTCGCGCGTGACATGGGCCGACGGGGTGGCGCCGGCCCAGCATGAAGGCAGCAGCGTCCAGCCCCGCTGCCGCGCGGCCTGGATGAAGCCGCCGACGGGAATGTTGGCGTCGGCGAAGCGCTCGATCATGGCGGCGCCGTGCACGTAGGCGGGAAAGGTCTCGCCGCGCTGGAACGCAGCCCAGTCGGCCCGGGTCGGCGCGAACGTATTGGTTTCGTGCTGGAAGCCGGCGATCAGGATACGCGTTGTCATGCCAGGGCTTGGGTCACGACCCGCGCGGCACCCGCCAGGTCCGCCCGGCCAAAGCTGAAATCACGGCCCGGAGCCGCGGCCAGCAGGGCCTGGGTGTAGGGATGCTGCGGTCTGAAGAAAACGTCGTGAATCGCACCCTGCTCAACAATCTCGCCACGCTGCATCACGATCACCCGGTCGCAGATCTGGCTGGCCACCCGCAAGTCGTGGGTGATGAACAGGATGCCGATACCCAGGCGCTGCTGGATCTCGTCCAGCAGATCCAATATCTGAGCCTGCACCGAGACGTCGAGTGCCGACACCGCCTCATCGGCGATGAGTACCTGGGGGTCGCAGGCCAGGGCGCGGGCGATCGAAATGCGCTGGCGCTGGCCGCCGGAAAACTCGCTGGGATAGCGATGCAGGGCCTGTGGCGACAGGCGCACCAACTGCATTAGCTCCTCGGCGCGGGCCCAGGCCTGCGGGCGCGGCACGCCGAAGTTGAGTGGGCCTTCGATGATCGAGGCGCCGACGGTCTGGCGTGGATCTAGCGAGCGGTAGGGGTCCTGGAACACCACCTGCACCTTGCGGCGAAACGGCGACAGCGCCTTGCCGCTGGCCCTACCCACCGAAGTGCCGCCGGCCAGGATGTCGCCGCTGGTCGGATCGATCAACCGGGCGATGCAGCGGGCCACCGTCGACTTGCCGGAGCCCGACTCCCCGACGATGCCGACGGTTTCGCGCGGATGCACGGCCAGCGACACCGCGTGGGCCGCCTTGACGACCCGGCGCGGTTGCGGCCAGTGGCCGCTGACGTAGGTCTTGCTGATGGCGCGCGCATCGAGCAGTGCGGGCGCGGCTGCCACCGGCGGACGCTGTCGCGGACTCAGGCCGGGCACTGCGGCCAACAGCATCTGCGTATAGGGCTGCCGGGGGCGCTGGAGCACCTCCAGCTTGGGGCCTTGTTCGACCATGTCACCCAGTTGCAGCACCACCACCTCGTCGGCGATGTCCGAGACCACGCCGAAGTCGTGGGTGATGAACAGCACGGCGGTGCCGTTCTGCTGCTGCAGTTCCTTGATCAGTTTGAGAATCTCGGCCTGCGTCGTCACGTCCAGCGCGGTGGTCGGCTCGTCGCAGATCAGCAGCGCCGGCTTCAGAATCAGCGCAATGGCTATCACGATGCGCTGGCGCTGGCCGCCCGAGAGCTGGTGCGGAAAAGCCGCGTAGATGCGTTCGGGCTCCGGCAGATGCACGCGCTCGAACACCTCCAGCACCCGGGCGCGCCGTTCCGTCGCACCTAGCCGCGTGTGCTGGCGCAGCATCTCGTCGACCTGATCGCCGCAGCGCAGCACCGGGTTCAGCGCGGTCATCGGCTCCTGGAACACCATGCCCATCGCGGCGCCGCGCAGCTGGCGCAGCCGTTGCGTCGGCACTTGCAGCAGGTCTTCGCCCTGCAGCTCGATGCGTCCGCCCACCGGACGCAGGCCCGAAGGCAGCAGGCCCATGATGGTGTGGGCGATCACCGACTTGCCCGAACCCGATTCGCCTAACAGGCACACCGTGCGGCCGGCGTGCACGTCGAAGCTCACGCCTTGCACCGCGTCTTGGCGATCGCCGCCCTCGGGCAAGCGTACGCTCAGGTCCTTCACCGACAGGACGATCTGCGCGCCCGAGGCGGCAAGAGTTTGAGGGGAGGTCATGAGATTCAAGTCCCTCGCTTGCTGAATTTGGGATCGAGCGTGTCCCGCAGCCCGTCGCCCAGGATGTTCACCGCAAGCACGGTGAGCGCCAGGAAGACGCCGGGCACCAGGACGTTGTGCGGAAACTGGGTGAACTGGATGCGGCCCTCGGCCATGATTGCGCCCCAGGTCGGAATGTCGACCGGCATGCCGACGCCCAGGAACGACAGGATGGCTTCGACCAGGATGGCCGAGGCGCAGATGTAAGTGCCTTGCACGATGAGCGGTGCGATGGCGTTCGGCAGGATGTGCCGCGTCAGCACCTTCAGCGGCGGGGTGTCCAGCGCGATCGCGGCTTCCACATAGGGCTCTTCACGGATAGTGAGCACCACCGAACGCAACAGGCGGGCAACGCGGGGAATCTCGGGAATCGCAATGGCGATGATGATGGTGGCAACGCTGGCGCGCCATGCGGCCACCAGAGTGATGGCGAACAGGATGCCGGGAATCGCCATCAGGCCGTCCATCACGCGCATCAGCACGCCGTCCAGCCGGCGGAAATAGCCGGCCGCCAGCCCGACGACGATGCCGCCGGCCAGCGCCAGTGCCGCCACGGCGATGCCCACGGTGATGGACACCCGGGCCCCGTACACGACGCGGCTCCAGATGTCGCGGCCCAGGCTGTCGCTGCCCATCAGGAACAGGTGCTGGAAGGTGTCACCAGCGAGGCTGGTGAATTCGCCTCGCGTGCCCGGCAGCAGGTTGCCGCTGGCCGGATCGATGGCCGTCGGGTCGATGGTTCCGAGCCATGGCGCAGCCGCTGCCATGAGGATCAACAGGATGAGGGTGATGCCGCCGAGCCGCACGGCGCCATTGCGCAGCGCTCGGCGAACCAGCGGGACGGGGCGCCTGGCGGCCACGGGTTCGGCGTCCGGCGATGGCGTGCCGGAGGGAATCGATTGGGGTTTTGCAAGCATGGTTCGATGCTGGGCTCAGTAGCGGATGCGCGGGTCCAGCATCAGGTAGCTCAGGTCCACCAGCAAATTGATCAGGACATAGATGAAGGAGAAAAACAGCGTGATCGCCTGGATCAGGGGGTAGTCGCGCGACAAGACGGCATCTACCGTCAGTTGCCCCAGCCCTGGAATGGCGAAAACCGTTTCGGTGACCACGACCCCGCCGATCAGCAGCGCGATGCCGATGCCGATCACCGTGACGATGGGCACCGCGGCGTTGACCAGCGCATGGCGCATCAGCACGCGCGCTTCGCTGATGCCCTTGGCGCGCGCCGTTCGCACATAGTCTTCGGTCAGGGCCTCGGCCACCGCGGCGCGCGTGACGCGGGCGATCAGTGCGACATAGATGATGGACAGCGTGATCGCCGGCAGGATCAAGTGGCGCAACCAGGGCATGAGGCCCTGGTCCAGGCGCGAATAGCCCTGCACCGGCAGCCAGCCCAGTTTCAGCGACACCGCCCAGATCAGCACATAGCCGATGACGAAGGCGGGAATCGAAAAGCCGAGCACGGAGAATCCCATCAGGGTGCGATCGAGCCAGCCGCCATGGCGCCAGGCGGCAATGACGCCCAGCGGCACCGCGATCAGCACCGTGAACACCAGCGTCAAGGCGGCCAGCGACAACGTCGGCTCGATACGCTGGGCGATCAGGCCGGCGACGCTCTGCTTGAGGAAATACGACTCGCCCAGGTCGCCGCTCAAGAGCCGCACGGACCATTGAAAGAACTGAACGGGGATCGAATGTTCGAGCCCCAACTGGGTCCGCACGTTCTGGATGGCGTCGCTGGACGCGTTGTCGCCCAGGATGGCCGCCGCCGGATCGCCCGGCGCCAGGCGCAGCATCAGGAACACGATCAGCGCGACGATGACCAGAACGGGCACGGTCGATGCGATGCGGCGAAGCAGGAAAAGAAGCATGAGCAAGTCGAATTTGGAATACGGAGGCGAGGCGTAGGTCGAAGCGCCAGGCTTTGGCGGGAGCGGCGCCCGCGAAGGACGGCGCTCCGGCGCGTCGCAGCTTACTTCTTCTTGATGTTCCAGAACACGTTGACGGGCGCGAGCAAGACACCGCTGACGACGTCGCGGCGAACCACCGACAGGTTGTTGGTTTCGCCTAGCGGCGCGAACAGGCCCATGTCCAATGCCCGGACCTGAATTTCCTCGGCCAGGCGCTTGCGGATGGCCGGATCGGTGGCTGCGGTGAAGGCGCCTTTCAGCTCCTCGAGCTTGTCGTCCTTGTTCCAGCCGAACCAGCCTTTTTCGCCATTGCCCGTCAGCGGCGCGAAGAACAGGGGGTTCAGGTTGTCACTGCCGCCCCAGCCGGTGATGAAGGCATTCCAGCCGCCCTTGTCGGCCGCGTCTTTCTTGGTCCGGCGCATCAGGAGGGTGGGCCAATCCATCGACTGCATGTCGACGTTGAAGCCGGCTTGCTTGAGCAATTGGCCCATCACCGGCGGCAGCTTGTTGAGCAAGGTGAAATCGGCCGGATGCATCAGCACGATGGGCGTGCCGTCGTAGCCCGCCTCCTTGAGCAGCCGCTTGGCCTCGTCGAACTGAGGCTTGCCCGTGAAGTACGAGGTCTTGGTCGAAGCCAGCGGCGAGCCGCAGGGATAGATCGAGGTGCAGGTGCGGTAGAGGTCGCGAAAAACCATCTGCCCGCGCAACAGCGCTTCCTGGTTCACCGCCATCACCGCCGCCTTGGCGATTTTCGGGTTGTCGAACGGCGGGATGTGGTGGTTCAGGTGCAGGTAGTACGACCCGGCGAACGTGGGGCTGACGGTCTGCAGCTTGGGATTGGTGCGCAGCGTCGAGTAGTGCTCGGGCGGCATCCACGACAGCATGTCGACTTCGCCATTGATGATGGCATTGGACTGGGTTTGCGCGTCTTTCAGGATGATCCACTCGACCCGGTCGACATAGACCCTTTTGCCGCCCGCGGTGCCGGAAGGCGATTCGACACGGGGAACGTAGGCCGCGTTCTTCAGATAGACCACCCTTTCGCCGGGGCGGAATTCCTCCTTCTTGAAGACATAGGGGCCGGAACCAGTGTAGTCGTCGATCTGCTTGTCCGCGGGAGTATCGGCGACGCGCTTGGGCATGATGAAGGCGGGGCTGCCGGACGGCTTTGCCAGCGCCTCCAGCACCGGGCCGAAGGGTTGCTTGAAGGTCATGCGAAAGGCGTTCTCGCCGACGGCCTCGATCTTGTCCATAGCGCCGAACATTCGCTGCCCCAGACTGTCGCGCTTGCCCCAGCGGCTGAGCGAGGCGATCACGTCGGCCGCCGTGACGGGCTTGCCATCGTGAAAGGCCAGGCCCTTGCGCAACGTGAAGTTCCAGACCTTGGCGTCGGCGGACGAGGTGTACTTGTCGACCATCTGCGGCTGCGGCAGGCCGGTGATATCGACGCCGAACAGCGTGTCGTACACCATGTAGCCGTGGTCCCGCGTCACGAAAGCGGTGGTCCAGATCGGATCCAGGATTTTCAGGTCGGTCTGCGGCACGATCCGCAGGACATTGGCGCTGCCTTGCGCCGAGACGGTTGCGGCGCCAAGCGCCAGCAGAGCGGCACAGGCGACGCGGACGAAGAGTCGACGAAACATGGGAATCACCTTTCTTTGGTCAGAGAGCGGGGCGGAATGCGTACAACAGGGAAATCTCGATCACGAGACTGGCTCGTTTTTCATGCTTTCGAGGAGGTCATCCACGGAGGCGCTCAACTCGTTGCCGCTGACGACGAGCTTTTCCAGGCAACGCTTGAACACCGCGAGCTCTTCGGCGTTGAGCCCGCGCAACAGGGTGCGCTCCATGAACCGGCCGATGGGATCGGCGCGCAAGATCACGGCTTCGCCCGCATCCGTGAGTTGCAGGCTGATGTGGCGGGCGTCCTGCGCGCCCACCGAGCGCGTCACCCAGCCGCGCTCCACCAGCGCGGTGATGGACTTGGAGGCCAGCGTTTTCTCCAGCGAGGCGTGCTCGATCAGGCGCGTCAATGTCAGGCCCGGTTCGGCGCCGATGAAGCGCATGAGCCGCAGATCGCGCAACGAGGCGCCGCATTCCCGCTCGTACACCCGCGAGGCGGCAGCCTTGGCGACTTCATTTGCCAAGTCGAGCTTCAGGGTCAGGTAGTCCAGTTTGACGTCAACGGGGGTGCGCATGGTTTCGGCAGATTAAGTTGATGAAGCCAATGATTGCAAGTTTCAACTAATAGTGTGAATGAGGATCTCCTGATGTCTCTAGAGACAATCCCTAGGACCGCGAAAGGGACTCAGCCCGCGACCGCGAACCCCGCCGCAAGCGCTTGGCGCAGGTGGTCGACGAAGCACTGCACGGCGCGTGGCACCTGGGCCGACCAGGGCCGGATGGCGTACAGCCGCTCGCCGAAAAAGCCGCGCGGCTGCCATTGCGGCAGCACCCGCACCAGCTGGCGCGGCCCCATGTGCGGCGCGGCGCTGAAGTCGGGCAAGAGCCCTATGCCCAACCCACCCAGCACCGCCTCGCGCAGCACCTCGCTGTTGTTGGCGCGCAGGGGCCCGCTCACGGCCACGATCACGTTTTCGGGCGCCTTGCGCCCGCCTTCCCGCTCGAACGACCAGCTTTGCCCCGCCGTTCCGCGCAGATACGGCAGGCACTGGTGCGAGGCCAGTTCCGAAGGATGCGAAGGCGTGCCCTGCCGTCGCAGATAGTCGGCACTCGCCACCAGTACCGAGCGGCAGGGACAAAGCGCCCACGCCACATGGGTGTCGGGCGGGGCCTGGGTGTGGCGGATCGCCAGATCGAAGCCTTCCTGCGCGAGATTGACGAAGCGGTCCGTCAGGTCGAGTTCCAGGCGGATCTCGGGGTAGGCACGCAGGAAGGCCGCCAGCAATGGCGCGATGTGCTGGCGGCCCAGGGCCACCGGCGCGGTGACCCGGACCAGCCCGCGCGGGGTGCCGGCCAGGTCCTTGACGCTGGCAAAGCTCTGCTCGATGCGGGTGAAGGCGGCCGCGGTGTCGTCCGCCAGCTGCTGCCCGGCCTCCGTCAGCACCACCGAGCGCGTGGTCCGGCGCACCAGCGGCACGCCGGCGGCGCGCTCCAGCTCCGCCACGCGCATGCTGACCGAGGCCTTGGAGATCGCCAGCCGGCGGGCGGCCTGGGTGTAGCTGCGGGTCTGCGCCAGCACCGTGAGCAGATGCAGGTCGGAAAACACGGGGGTGGGAGAAGTGGCCATTGGCTGAATGCTTCAGGGACATGTTGTTCAAGTTATTGAACAATGTAGTCAAGAATCCAGTATTTTCAAAGGTCCGCGCGAAGCATAGACTGCACGCTGTGTTGTTTGCACCAGGAAAGCCCATCATGAACGCTCCCGATAAGTCCCTGCCCGCCGCCGGCGTCGCCTCCATCGAACATTGGATCGGCGGCCGAGTCGTTCCCGGCCAAAGCGGCCGCCGCGCCGAAGTCTTCAACCCCGCCACCGGCGCCGTGACAGGCCAGGTCGCACTGGCCAATAGCGCCGAAGTGGCCGCTGCCGTGGCGGCCGCGCAGGCGGCTTTCCCGGCCTGGGCGGACACGCCGCCGATCCGCCGTGCCCGGGTGATGTTCAAGTTCCTGGAGTTGTTGAACCGACGCAAGGACGAGCTGGCGCACGCCATCACCGCCGAGCATGGCAAGGTGTTCACCGACGCCCAGGGCGAGGTGATGCGCGGCATCGACATCGTCGAATTCGCCTGCGGCATTCCACAACTGCTCAAGGGCGACTACACCGACCAGGTCTCCACCGGCATGGACAACTGGACGATGCGCCAGCCGCTGGGCGTTGTGGCCGGTATTACACCCTTCAACTTTCCGGTGATGGTGCCGATGTGGATGTACCCGGTGGCGATCGCCGCCGGCAACTGCTTCATCCTCAAGCCCAGCCCGCTCGATCCCTCGGCGTCGCTCATGATGGCCGAGCTGCTGAAGGAAGCCGGCCTGCCGGACGGTGTGTTCAGCGTGGTGCAGGGTGACAAGGACGCCGTCGACGCCCTGCTGGAGCACCCCGACGTGAAAGCGGTCTCATTCGTCGGCTCCACTGCCATCGCGCAGAAGATCTACGAGACGGGCGCGCGCCACGGCAAGCGGGTGCAGGCCCTGGGCGGCGCCAAGAACCACATGGTGGTGATGCCCGACGCCGACATGAACCAGGCCGTCGATGCGCTGATCGGCGCGGCCTACGGCTCGGCCGGCGAGCGCTGCATGGCGATCTCGCTGGGCGTGCTGGTGGGCGACGCCGCCGATCGCATCATGCCGATGCTGGCCGAGCGCACCCGCCAGCTGAAGATCAAGAACGGCGTCGAGCTCGACGCCGAGATGGGCCCGATCGTCAGCAGCGCAGCCCACAGCCGCATCACCGGCTACATCGGCCAGGGCGAGGCCGAAGGCGCCAAGCTGGTGGTGGACGGCCGCCAGTTCCAGGCGGCCAAGGCCGGCGCCGGCTGCGACGGCGGGTTCTGGATCGGCGGCAGCCTGTTCGACAACGTCACGCCCGACATGAAGATCTACAAGGAAGAGATCTTCGGCCCGGTGTTGGGCTGCATGCGGGTGAAGGACCTGGCCGCCGCGGTGGACCTGATCAACTCGCACGAATACGGCAATGGCGTTTGCTGCTTCACGCGCGACGGCAACGTGGCCCGTGAGTTCAGCCGCCGGGTGCAGGTGGGCATGGTCGGCATCAACGTGCCGATTCCGGTGCCGATGGCCTGGCATGGCTTCGGCGGCTGGAAGAAGAGCCTGTTCGGCGACATGCACGCCTACGGCGAGGAAGGCGTTCGCTTCTACACCAAGCAGAAGTCGATCATGCAGCGCTGGCCGGAGAGCATCAGCAAGGGCGCCGAGTTCGTGATGCCGACGGCAAAATGAGGATGCCGGAACTGCGATTCCAGGGCCACCGCGGAACCGGCTTTGCCGGGCCGCTGGTGGCGCCCCCTTGAGGGGGAGGCGGCCGCAGGCCGCTTCGGGGGGGAGCCATGTCTGATACGACCTTCGACTACATCATCATCGGCGCCGGCACTGCCGGCTGCCTGCTGGCCAACCGGCTTTCCAAGGACCCCTCCAAGCGCGTGCTGCTGATCGAGGCCGGCCGCCGCGACGACTACCACTGGATCCATATCCCGGTCGGCTACCTCTATTGCATCGGCAACGCCCGCACCGACTGGCTGTACAGCACTGAAGCCGACGCCGGCCTGAATGGCCGCAAGCTGCGTTACCCGCGCGGCAAGACGCTGGGCGGCTCGTCCAGCATCAACGGCATGATCTACATGCGCGGCCAGGCGCGCGACTACGACAGCTGGGCCCAGGCCAGCGGCGACGCCAGCTGGTCCTGGGAAAATGTACTGCCCCATTTCAAGAAGCACGAGGACTACTACAAGGGCGCCGACCCCGTGCATGGCGAAGGCGGCGAATGGCGGGTGGAGCGCCAGCGCGTGCGCTGGGACATCCTCGACGCCTTCGCCCAGGCGGCGCAACAAGCCGGCATTCCGCACAACGAGGACTTCAACCGCGGCGACAACGAAGGCGTCGGCTACTTCCAGGTCAACCAGAAGAACGGCTGGCGCTGGAACACCGCCAAGGCCTTCCTGCGGCCGATCTGCTACGGCCGATCCAACTTCGAGATGTGGACCGTGGCGCAGGTGGCACGGCTGCTGATCGAGGAACTGCCGGACGGAAGCAAGCGCTGCACCGGCGCCCAGGTCTGGACCGAGAACGAACTGGTGACGGTTGAAGCCGAGCGCGAGGTGCTGCTGTGCGCCGGCAGTATCGGCTCGCCGCAACTGCTTCAGCTGTCGGGCATCGGGCCGGCGGCCTTGCTGCAGCAGCACGGCATTCCGGTGGTGCAGGACCTGGCCGGAGTCGGCGAGAACCTGCAGGACCACCTGCAGATCCGGGCGGTGTTCAAGGTCCAGGGCGTCACGACGCTGAACACGCTGGCCAACAGCTGGTGGGGCAAGGCGCGGATCGGCCTGGAGTACGCGCTCAAACGCAGCGGACCGATGAGCATGGCGCCTTCGCAGTTGGGCGCCTTCACGCGCAGCTCGCCCGACCAGCCCTACCCCAATATCGAGTACCACGTTCAGCCGCTCAGCCTGGATGCGTTCGGCGAGCCGCTGCACGACTTCAACGCCTTCACCGCCAGCGTGTGCAACCTCAATCCCACCAGCCGCGGCTGGGTGCGCATCCAGAGCAACAAGTTCGAGGACGCACCCCTGATCGCGCCGATGTACCTGAACACGCCCGAAGACCGCCAGGTGGCGGCCGATTCGCTGCGCGTGACGAGGCGCATCGCCGCGCAGCCGGCGCTGGCCCGCTACCAGCCGGTCGAATGGCGACCGGGACCGCAGTACCAGAGCGACGAAGAACTGGCGCGGCTGGCCGGCGACATTGCCACCACCATCTTCCATCCGGTCGGCACCACCAAGATGGGCCGCGACGACGATCCGCTGGCGGTGCTCGATTCGCGGCTGCGGGTGCGCGGCATCGCGGGACTGCGGGTGATCGACGCCGGGGCGATGCCGACCATCACCAGCGGCAACACCAACTCGCCCACACTGATGATGGCCGAGAAGGCGGCGGACTGGATATTGCAGGCTGCGCGCTAGCCCAGGGCTCGGCGAATGCCCGCACCGGGGCGGGAAAATCCCGATGCACTCTCCAGACGCGGGCGCTAGAGTGCGTCCACTCGCAAGCGGGCCCGTGGGTTCGCGAGGTCGAGGGACCGAGGAGACAAACCCCCAAAACACTACAAAATACTTTTCAGGCATCCCACGAGATGCTCCTCACAAGGCGCCGCCTCCAAGCGGCGCCTTTTTCTTTGCCTGTGGAGGCGATGGGACAATCGCCGCATGGAACTGCTGTTGGTGTCGCTGGCCTCGCTGCTGGCGGGTTTTGTGGATGCGATCGTGGGCGGAGGTGGGCTGATCCTGGTGCCGGCCTTGTTCGCCATCTTTCCGGCCACCCACCCGGCCACCCTGTTCGGCATCAACAAAAGCGCGTCGATCTGGGGCACCGGCATCGCGGCTGTGCAATACAGCCGTCGTGTCCAGCTGAGGTGGCGGGCCCTGGTGCCGGCCGCTGGTGCCGGCTTTGCCGGCTCCTTCGCCGGCGCCTGGGCAGTGACGGTGCTGTCACCCGATTTCCTGCGCAAGCTGCTGCCACTGGTGTTGCTGGGGCTGCTGGCCTACACCCTGGCCAAAAAGGACATGGGTCGCCACCATGCACCCATGCTCTCGGGCCGCGCCGAAGCCCTGGCCGCCGCAGGCATCGGCGGGGTGCTGGGCTTCTACGACGGATTCTTCGGGCCGGGCACGGGCAGTTTTCTGGTTTTCCTGTTCGTGCGCTGGCTGGGCTATGACTTTCTGCATGCCTCGGCCAGCGCCAAGCTGCTCAACACCGCGACCAATCTGGCCGCGCTGATCCTGTTTGCAGCCAAAGGCCATGTCTGGTGGCATTTCGCCGTCACGCTCGCGGTGGCCAACGTGGTGGGCAGTCTGCTGGGCACGCACTTCGCGCTCAAGCATGGCGCCGGCTTCGTGCGTGGCGCCTTCATCGTGGTGGTGTTCGCGCTGATCCTGAAAACCGGCTACGACGCTTTCTCCCGCTAACGCCACTGCGACGGGCGGCGGCTCATAATGGGCGACACCATGGATGACATCGTTCGCCAGGCCATCGCCAAGTGGCCCAACGTCCCACACTGCTTCGGCTGGCTGGGCCTGGATGCGCGCGGCAACTGGTACATGCGCGATGACCGCACGCAGGCGGCCGGGGCCTTTCCGCAGAGCAAGGGTTCCCTGCTGCGCCATGAAAAGCTCATCGATTTCATCCAGCGCAACTACGAGCGCGATGCCGACGGCCAGTGGTTCTTCCAGAACGGCCCGCAGCGCGTCTATGTCGAACTGGAATTGACGCCGCTGGTGTGGCGCCTTGGCGCCGGCCACGGCGTGGCCGCGCACACTGGCCGGCCGGCTCAGGTGCGGCGCGCCGTGACCGATGAGCTAGGACGCCTGTACCTGGAAACCGACGTCGGCTTCGGGCTGGTTCACACGCAGGACGTGGCGCAGGCAGCGGACGCCATCGAACAAGGCCTGTGGCTGCCCGAGGAGATGGTCTCCGGCGACTTGCCTGAGCGCTTTGGCTATGTGTGCAGCCCCGCCGCCCGGCGACTGCGCGCGGCGACCGCCTGAAGAACAAAAAGGCCGGTCAGCGACCGGCCTTTCAAGCGCCTTCAGCGGGCCAGGACTACTTGACCGTGCTCACCATGTAATCGACCGCGGCGCGCAGCTCGGGCTCAGAGGCAGTGGAGCCCCCCTTGGGCGGCATCGCGCCCTTGCCGTTCAGCACGCTCTGCATCAATGCCGGCATGCCTTGCTGCACGCGCGGCGCCCAGGCCGCCTTGTCGCCGAGCTTGGGCGCGTTGGCAACGCCGGTTCCGTGGCAGACAACGCACGCCTGCTTGTAAAGGGCTTCGCCGGCACCAGGTGCGGCGGTCGCGGTCTGCGGAGCGGCGGCAGGCGCAGCGGCTACCGCCGTTGCGGCTGGCGCGGCCGGTGCCGCTGCAGCGGGTGCAGCCGTCTGCACGGCCGCCGAGGCCGGAGCAGCTGCCGTCGTGGCAGCGGCGGCCGGCTGCTTGGGCTCGGCGAAGCTGGCGCCGCCGGAATTGGCCAGGAAGGCCACGGCACGCGCAATCTCGATATCGTCGAAGTCGCCACCGCTCTGGGCCGGCATCGCGCCCTTGCCCTTCAGCGCCGATTGCACCAGCGCATCGAAGCCACTGCGAATACGGGCGCCCCACGCTGCTGTGTCGCCGAGCTTGGGTGCACCGGCAGCACCGGTTGTATGGCAGGCGCTGCACTGCGCCTTGAAGACTTCTTCGCCGCCCTTGAGCTGGCGGTTGGCGTCGCGGATTTCGACCATGCCCACCTTGCGAATCCGCTCGGCCACCGCACGGTCCATGTCTTGCGCTGTCATGCCACCCAGCGAATAGCTTTCGGCTTCGGTACTGCCCGACGGCTTGCTGTCGGCCACCACATAGGCCACCAGGGCGATGATGGCGAACACCGGGACGACGAACGAGAAAAATACTGCCAGCAGCAACTGCTGCGGGGTCTTGATCGGGCCGGTGTGGGCTTCTTCCTGCGTGCTATCGCTCATGGCGTCCTCAAAATAGGCGGGCTTTGAAAATCAACCTTTGATTATAGCCGGGGGGTCCGGTCAAACCCTTAGGCCAGCAGGTGCCGTACGGGCGCCCCGCGCATCAGGGATAATGCGCACTCGCGTCAAATGATGCGGCTGTAGCTCAGTGGATAGAGTATTGGCCTCCGAAGCCAAGGGTCGTGGGTTCGATCCCCGCCAGCCGCACCAACATCGTTCTCTTCAGAGCGGCCCCAGGGACGGCTCGGTCCCGTTTGGCCAAGAGCCGTCGCGTAGCGTCGCCGCATGCGCCGCGGAGTCTCCGCATCCTGCGGCTCCGCCCCCAGTTGCGGCACCGCCGCTCCCGGCATCTCATTACTTTCCACATCCGACTGCAATTCTGGCCCACATCGTCGCGGCCGCGGGCCAGAATGCACGATGCCGCCACGGTCTGTCACCACTTGCCCCTGGCCTTCGCGCTTGCTGCCTCAGTGGAGGGGCGGTTGACATGTCCGACCTGATCATCGGCTGCATCGAGCGCCTCGGCTACCTGGGCATCGCGTTGCTGATGGCGCTGGAGAACGTATTCCCGCCGGTGCCCTCCGAACTGATCATGCCCTTTGCCGGCTATGTGGCAGCCCGGGGCGATCTGCACATCGCGGGCGTGGTGCTGGCCGGTGCGCTCGGTTCGCTGGCCGGCACGCTGCCGTGGTACTGGCTGGGCCGACGGATCGGGCGCGAGCGGCTGCTCCGCTGGGTCGGTGCGCATGGCCGCTGGTTCACGATGTCGCCGGACGAACTGCAGCGAGCCGAGCGCTGGTTTCAGCGGCGCGGGGGATGGGCACTGCTGTTGGGACGGCTCGTGCCCGCCGTGCGCAGCGTGATCTCGATGCCGGCAGGACTGGCCGCCATGCCGCTGGCAAGGATGCTGCTCTGGAGTGCCTGCGGCACCCTGGTGTGGTCGGGCATGCTGGCCGGCCTGGGCTTTGCGCTGGAGAGCCGGTTCGATCGCATCTCGCCGTGGGTCGACAAGCTGTCGCTGATCGTTGTGGTCGCACTGGCCGCAACCTATGTCTGGCGGGTGGTTCGATTCAAGCCGGCCCGCCAGTGAAAGCCATCTGCCGCGACTACACTGCGCAGCAAACGCCCTGAAGGGAACAACATCTTGGCCGACGCGATATGGTGGATTCTGAGCGCTGCGCTCATCTTGATCGGCTTGGCGGGCGTGGTGCTGCCGGCATTGCCGGGCACCATCCTCGTGCTGGGCGGCATCCTCGTGGGCGCCTGGATCGACGACTTTCAACGCGTCGGCTGGTTTGCCGTCATCGCGGTGTCGGTACTGGCGGTGCTGGCGTGGCTGATGGACTATGTCGCGGCCCTGCTCGGCGCCAAGCGCGCCGGCGCCAGCCGGCTGGCGATCATCGGCGCCGCTGTGGGCACCGTGGCCGGCATCTTCATGGGCCTGGTCGGCGTTCTTTTCATGCCGCTGGTGGGCGCCGCCATTGGCGAACTCATCGCCCAGAAAGACCACGGCCGCGCCGTGCGGGTCGGCATCTCCACCTGGATCGGCTTGATGGTGGGCATGCTGGCCAAGGTGGTGCTGTCGTTCACGATGGTAGGTATCTATCTCGTGGCGCTGTTCGTGTAGGCAGCGCAGACTCGTTGTACATTGAGCAGCTGCCTGCGCGCCGTTCGAAGAGCGCCGGGGGTTCCTAGGAGATCGCGCGTGATACGAGTCAATTCGGGCGACGAACTTGCCGCGCTCATGCGCGTGCAGATTGCGGCCCTGCGCCGAAAGGCCGATCCGCAAAAGCCCCTGAACGCCAACCCGGCGGCCGCGTCGCCGAACGCGCGCCACAAGGCAGCAACCGGCGACCTGGCTTCGGTGGCTGCCCAGCGCATTCGAGGCATTCAGCCGGACGACCCGCAACGAAGCCAGAAAGCCATGCGCATTTTTCTGGAGTCGGTCTTGCTGGCCGAACTCGGCTCGAACCTGATCGAAGACCCTGAATTCGGTCGCATGGTCGACCATGTTCAACGCCAGCTCGAAAGCAACCCGGAACTCACGCGCGCAACACAACAGGCCACTGAGGTACTGCTGCAGGCCGCAGCAGCGCGCGGTTAGTCCGGACTTTCTTCGCTGCCGCTACGCCGGCGGGCCCTCTTGGCGCGCAGCGTTCCCAGGATCTGCTGGGCCACCCTGTGCACGCCTGCGAGCCCCTCCAGATTGCCCGACAGGATGCCTTTTGCGTAACGTGCCGAGACGCTGCCGCGTTGCAGGCTTTGCGCCTGCTCGAGGTGCGACCGCGCCTCTTCGGTATGCCCCTTCAGGGCGAGCACCACCGACAGGCCGCCGTGGCTTTCTCCGGACACAGGGTCTAACTCCACGGCCCGTAGGAATGCCCGCGTCGCGCTTTCCAGATCGTTCAGCCATATGCAGGCCCATCCCAACCCCTGCCAAGTGCCTGCATCTTCGGAAGTTAACCCAAGCGCCTTTTCGAATCGATCACGGGCTTGCCCGGCGTCCATTTCCAGCATATGGACGAAGCCCAGGGTCGACCACGCGCGCGCCTGATGCGGCGCATTGCGAGTCGCGACTTCCAACGCGGCCCGGGCGGCCTGCGTCTCGCCACTGTCCATCAAGACGCATCCGCGGGCGATCAACGCCTCGATATGCCCAGGATCCGATTGCAGCGCCAGCGTCGACAAGCGTCCAGCATCGATTAGTCGATCGTGGTCGACGGCGATCAAGCTGGCCACGCCTGCAGCGGCGTCACAAAGCCCGCCTTCGCACAACTGCCCCTCTACCCAAAGCCAGGCCTCATCGAGCCGCTCTGCATGATGCAGGGCCCTCAACCAGAGGGCTTGAATTGCGCCCGCCTCCGCGCCTGAAGCGCGCTTTTTTATGAGCCATGGCTCGAGAATCTGCGCCGCTTGCGCAAAATTGCCCTGCAGAAACTCGATGTAGGCGAGGTTATGACTGACCGACGGGTGCGCCGGCCGCTCCGCTTGCAGCGCCTCGAGCAGCTCCCGCGCATCGCGCAGACGGCGCTGTGAAATCCAAAGGTTGGCCAGCTTGAATCGCCATGCCGGATTCGCGGCATCGCGCTGCAGCCCGGCCTCCAGGTAACGTTGAGCGCTATCGGCGTCTCCAGCGGCTAATGCAGCCTCGCTGGCCTCTGCCAGCAACAGCATATTGCCGGGGTCCTGATTCACCAAAGGCGCGAGTCGAGCCAGGCGAGCAAGGGAAGGGTTCGAGGTCGAGTTCATGGGGTCACAGCGTTAGATTACAGGAAGGTGGGTTGCGCAACAGGGCATTGAGCCGCCTCAGAGCTTGCCGGTGCAGTTGAGACACTCGGCTCTTGCTGACACCCAGAAGCAAGGCGATCTGATCGAACGGCTGCTCTTGCAGGTAGTGGTTGTGTATCACCCTCTTTTCCTGCGCGGGCAGGTCGCGCACCAAATCGAGGACGCGCTGGCGCAACTCGCGTAGCTCCATGCTGCGATAGAACGGAATGTCCTCGCTTCTGTCGCCGCCGGCCACCATGCCAGTGCCGTCCAAAATCCATGACAACGCGAAAGCCAGGCCGGCATCGGCGACGTACTGCAACACCTGTTCCGCCGGGCGAGTGGCGCCGCGCGCGTCAAGGTTCGTCTCGGCCGCTTCGGCAGCAGTCATCTGTCCCAGCGACTGCTGCCTCTGCGCGTCGAGCCGCTGGCGGGCGGCGATCTGCTGCTGCTTTTCGGTCGTTCGCTCGAGTCCATCCAGGATCGAGCCATGCATGCGGCGAGCCGCAAAGGTTCTGAACTGCGCACCAGCCGCGGGGTCGAACCTGTCGGCGGCCTCGATCAGTCCGACGGACGCGAGCTGTAGGTACTCCTCGAACTCGATTTCGTTGTGAAAGCGCTTGCGGAAGTAGGAAGCCGCGACCACGCGCGCGTAAGGCATGTGCAGCTCGAGCAGTTTGGCCCGGGCGGTTTCGTCCCGGTCGCTCCGCCACAGCTGCCACAGCTCGAGTTCACCCGGCTCCAGCCGGCCTGGCGGCTGTGCATCCTCGGTACCGGTATCGGCGCGAGACATGGGCCGGTATCAGTGAAACGAGCCCACCAGGGCCTTGAGGACCAGGCTCCACCCATCCACCAGAATGAACATCAGGATTTTCAGCGGCAGCGCCACGGTGGCGGGCGGCATCATCATCATTCCCAGTGCCATCAGGACGCTGGATACGATCAGATCGATCAGCAGGAAGGGTAAAAAAATTACAAAACCGATTTGAAAAGCAGCCCGCAATTCCGAAAGCATGAAGGCCGGTATCAGCTGCACGTTGCTGATGTCGCTGATGGCTTCGGGCCGCTTGGCTTTGGACAGTTCGACCATCAGCGCCAGATCCTGCTCGCGCGTTTGGCGCACCATGAACTCGCGCATGGGACCGCTGCCCTTTTGATAGGCATCCTCCATGCCTATCTTGCCGGACATGAACGGCCGCAGGGCTTGCTCATTCAGATCCTGCAATACCGGAGACATCGTGAAAAGCGTCATGAAAAGCGCCAGTCCGATCAGCACGGTATTCGGTGGCGTCTCCGGCATGCCGATGGCATGGCGAAGCATCGACAACACGATGATGGTGCGCAGGAATGACGTCAGGCACACCAGAAGCGCGGGGATGATGGCGAGCAACGTCAACCCGATGACGATTCGCACGGCCTGCGCAGTCTCGGCCGGCTCGCTGGGCGCCGCGCGCGAGGCCAATTTTAGGGGTTGGCCGACAGGCGATAACTTTGCCGGCGTGACCGGTGCGGCAGACTGCGTCGGTGGCTGGGCGGTGGCCACACGGGCCGGGATACTGGGTGACTCGTCTTCTTCGGCGATGCCGCTCAGGGGCAGATAGGTGCATAGCACGATGAGCAGCCACAGGCCGAGCCTCCCCGCCGCTTGCAGCCATCTCATGAGAATGCCTTGTCCGGGCCGCCTGTGGCAGCCGCGCCTTGCTGCGCCTGCGGGGCGTTCTGGCCCGGGGCCGGGCGCGAATCGAGGAGCCGGATCGAGTGGGGGGTGCAACCCAAAAGCAGCTCTCGCCCGTCCCATTGCACAACCTGCAAGCTGCCGATCGTGCCGAGCGATTGCGCGTTCACCAACTTCAAGGCACGCTCGTTACCTGGACGCAATCGCAGGCGCCAAGACGACACTTTGCCGCCCCTGGCTCGCACCGCCCACACGCCTGCCGTCACCGCAAGGATCGCGAGCAACCACACGGAGTAGCCCGCGATGCCGATCGCAGGCGAATCGGTGTCCCTGCGCAACGGCAACTGGGCAGGCATAGAAGTGCTGGATTGTCCAGTTCCCTGTTGCAGTTGCCCTGGCGCGACCGGTCCAGCGAGGGCGCTTGAGTCGTGCCGCGGGGCCATAGTCAGGGCCTCAGGGGCAGCGGCAAATCGGTGATGCGCACTGCGAATACGCCGTCGACAGCCACCAGTTGCCCGCGCGCGACCAGCTTGCCTTCCAACATCAAATCCACGGGCTGATCCACCATCCGGTCGAGCACCAGAACCTGGTTCTCTCTTGCAGCGAGCAGTTCGCCGATGGTCATCTCGACTTGTCCCACGCAGGCCTGAAGCCGGGCCCTTATCGCGTGCAGCGGATTGGTCCCGCTTGCGACGATCATGGCGTCTGCGCCACCGCAATGAGTGGCATCCCCGTTCAGCTCTCCCAGGCTGATGGCCTGGGCGGTTGGGGCCGCCGCGGGCGACAGGACGTGGACTGAAGCGCTTTGAAATGTCATGGCGATTGGCGGTAGTGGATTTCAGTGGCAAGGGCGAGGTTGGCTGCGCTGGCCAGCTCAATGGCGCGAGCTGCGCCGCGCCGGCCGAGAAAGCCGGCACACAGCGCATCTCTCCCCAGCGAGACGATGAGCGGCGCGTCGAGCGAGTGCGGCAAGGGGATGATGTCGCCCAGGCGAAGTTCCGACAGAGTGCCCAGGTCGAGCTCGCACGGCTTGAGCGTCACCTGAATCTGTACGCCGTAGCCGGAAACGGCTGCTTCGACGGGGCAAAGCTCTGCCAGCGCAGGGGCTTGCGCCGGCATTTGCGCGGCCTGGGCTTTGAAGGCCGTCAGCAACGGCAGCAGGGCCTGCGGATTCAACAACAACTGAATGCCACACTCGATGCCGGAGCCGAACGACACCACCACGGCGCCTGCCCATGGCTTGAACAACTGTTCGCCGGGCGGGCCCATTCGGTCGTCGCCAGTCACGCCAAGACAGCGGCGTAGCGCCTGCAGCAGCTCGCTCTCGGCTTCGAGCCAAACAGCGCCAGCGATCGGGGCCTGCCCGATCGCTGGCCGTCCGCCCACGCCGAAGGGCCCGAACAGCAGTGACCCGCCCGGTGCGGCAACATCACCGGCCACTTGAGTCCAGGCCATGGCGCCCGCATTCGAGCCGAGCGGTGACCACGTACCGGCGGGCAGCGCTGCACCGTCGACTGCGCCGATGCATTCCACACGCATCGAATCCGTGTCGACCTGGGTGGCCCAATCGCGAAGCCATGCTTCCCAGAGCGGGTGCAAACGCCTGGCCATCTCCGCTAGCTCGGCCGAGGACCACCAGTAAAGCGGTTGCGCCACCGCCTTCGGCTTCAGGCTGGACATCGCGCTCTTTTCGAACGAACTCATGTCCGGCCTATTTGCTCTTCATGTTGAAAAGCTCCTGCAGCATTTCATTGGCCGTCGAAATGATCTGCGACGAGGCCTGATAGCCTCGCTGCATGATCACCAGGTCGCTGAATTCCTGGGACAAATCCACGTTCGAGAGCTCAACCATGCCCGATCGCACCTGGCCGAAGCCGCCATTTCCCGCAGTTCCGGTGTGCCAAGCCAGGCTGTTGGTCGCGTCGAAGGAATTGCTGCCAACCGACTCCACCGCCTCCAGGCTGTCGAATCGACCCAGCGAAAGCCTGGAGCCCTTGACCGTCTGCCCATTTGAATAGGCCATCACCAGCGCCCCCAGCGGATCGAAACTCACACCTGTCAAGGCGCCCGGCGAGTAGCCGTCCTGCGTGGTGAAGGCCAACGTGGAAAGCGAGCCGGAGTCGAAGGATGTGACGTCGCCGCCGAAATCCAGTACCAGCTGAACCGCCGCCAAGCCGGCGGGCGCGTAGGACAGCGTTACGGTGGAATTTCCCGCCTGGGGACGGCCGTTGCTGAACACGATGTCGCCCACCCCGGCGGAGGTCGTTCCGTCCAGCAATTCCACGCTCCAGCCGCCTGGGGTCGTGGCGCTGTTGTTGGTGAGCAATACAGACAGCGTGTGTTCGCCCCCGACGTGGTCGATCACCTTGACCGAACCCACCGTCTGAGTGGCGGCGGTGCTGGCCAGGTTACCGGCGAACTTGAGGGTGGCACTCGCCTTGCCCTGCACCGTCGACTGACCGGCAATGCTGATCTCGCCCATCTCTCCTGTGGCGCCGACACCCATGACCTTGCCGCCGTCCGTACGGCTGACGAGCACGCCTTCGGAGTTGAACATGAACTGCCCGGCGCGCGTGTAGTGCAGGTTGCCACTGTCGTCCCGCAACGTGAACAGGCCTTGACCATCGATCGCCAAGTCGAGGCTGTTGCCGGTCTGGCGCAACTCGCCTTGCTTGAAGTTGAGACTGGTGCCGGCGGTGCTCAGGCCATAGCCGACTTGCATCAGGCCGGTGCCGGCGTCCTGCGTGCTGTAGAAGAGATCGGCGAATTGCAGGCTGGAGCCCTTGAACCCCGGCGTGTTGATATTGGCCGTATTGTTGGCGATGACACGCAGGCCCTGGGAATAGCCCTGCAGGCCTGTCATGCCAACATAGATCGAATCGAGCATCGAGTTTTCTCCTGGGTTCTTGACTGGTTTTTCAGATTCAGCGCACCGCAATGACCTGGCTCAGACTGATCCCCGAGAGTTCGGCGCCCGAGGCGGTGGTGACCCGCAACTCGGGCGACTCGCCCGAAAGCGAAAGCGCGCTCACCGTGCCCGTCAGCGTGGCGCCGTTGGCCACCGCCAGATCCACCGTCCGACCAATCAGGCCGACCGACTGAAGCGCCGCCTGGTTGGCTACCAGCTGCGTCATCTTCTCGTTGAGCTGCTGGGTTTGCTCGAGCGAGGTGAACTGGGCCATCTGCGCCATGAACTCCTGGTTGTCCATGGGCTTGAGCGGATCCTGGTACGTCAGCTGCGTCAGGAGAATTTTCATGAAGTCCTCCATGCCCATGCTGTTGCCCTGCAGCGCCGAAGCGACCGAACTTACGGTATCGATGGCCATGACTTTTTCTCCTTGCGTTGGGGTGGTGCGGCTTCGCTCGCGCCGCTGTGCTCGTGTTCTGTGCCGGCTTCAGGTTCGCCGGCAATGAGCCGGCCGTTGCACGACATGGCCAGCAGGTGCACTCCCCGCTCCTTCATCCATTGGCGCACCTGATCGGTAATGGCCTGCATCAGGCCCAGCGTGCTGGTGTCGAGTGCCAGCCATAGCCGCACACCCTGCGCGCACCACTCCGCATGAAGCCGGATCGGCGGCGCGAAGTTCGGGGCGGGTTGGCGAAGCGCAGCAGGAGCGGTGCGCAAACGTGCGCCGATCATCGCTTCCACGCTGCTGCGGGGTGCCAAGATCGGAGCGCCAATCGTTGGTGCGGTTGGTGCAGCTGATACGGACGCTGCAGGTGCTGCGGTTGCCGCGGTCGCCCCGGTTGTCGACAACGGGGTTGCTGGTGCCACTGCCACCATATGTGAGTCGGCCTTCGGCCGCAGCCCTGTAGGCTGAGGCACCCCCGCTGCAAGCACTGCGGCCTGGGTCACTTGCGTTTGCATCCGGGACACGTCGATACTCTCTCGCTGCGGGCTTGCGGATGAAGGGCCGCCATTCAGGAGTTCAACGTCCGTCAGTTCTGCCGTCACCACGACTGCGCCGTATGTCTCCAGCTGCGCGCCCAGTGAAGCAATCTGCGCCTGGGCTTGCACGAGCCTCGCGTCCCACCCCTCCGGCGGGTTTTCGCGCTCTGGCAGCACCGCATGCGAAGGCCCAGGATACGCCGGCCGCAAGGCGGCGCCAGCGAGGGCCGACGCATGCGCCTGCTGAAGGGTTTTCTCTGAAGATTGCAGCCGGGCGACTGCAGCGGGCGGGTTTTCGTGGTGCGGCACATCGCTGCGGCGAGTGGAAGTGTCTGCATCAGCCTCAGACAAATCAGATTCGGGCGCAGCGAGACCCGGCCGCAGAGCCACCCACGGTTCGGGATGCGCTGTTCTGAAAGGAGCGGAGTGCTCGGTGTTGGCCACTTCGGACGCCGCGCCGGTCCGCAACAGCCCATTGGCAAGCCAGCCTGCCATTTGCGCGCGTTCCATCTCACGCTGCCAGGCGTCTCGATTCCTGTCCAGGTCGCCTTCGCTGCCCTTGGGTTTCTGAGCCGCAGGGTTGGCGGCTGCCGTCATATCCACTCCGAGCGGTGTCATGAACCCACCTCCGATGGCATCGAGCTTCGCGCTGTCCAATCGTGATCGGCTTGCGCACTCGACTTTCTTTCCTGCTCGATCCGGTAGTGCCCCAGCTCCTCTGTGCGGTGACGTTGCAGCGTTTCCACCTGCTGCTGCATGCGCAGCGCGTTGCGCTGGGCCACCGCGATTTGCGAACTCAGCTCGATGATGTCGGCGTCGGTCCTGACTTTGCGCTGCTGCAGCCGCATCAAATGGACCAGCAGCCGCATATGGGTTCCGGGATCGCTTCGAAGCCGCCAACCCCGCGCCGCCTGGTCGGCCTCGGCGACGGTCTGCGCCTCGATGCGACGGCGCGAATCGCGCGTGTCATCCAGGCGCTTGCGCAACTCGACGACCCTTGCCATGGCCGCATCCAACAGCCACGCCCTGCGCTGGCGCAGCGGCTCCAGCGGATAGCGAAAACCCCGCATGTCAGTTGAGGCCATTAGCCCCCCTGGCCGCCGGCGCGGGGCCTGGCCGGGCGGCTGACGCAACGTCCGGCCGCATGATGTTTTCCAGGGCTCTCAGGGCGTCTGAAGCGGGTACACCGCCCTCTCGCTGGCATAGCCAGTCGCGAAGCGCGGGCTGGTAGTGCAGCGCCACATCCAGTTCAGGATTGCTGCCGGTTTCATAGGCACCGATATCCACCAACTGGCGATTGCGCTCGAGCAATGCCAACTGCCTCACCACGTGACTTGCCAGTGCCCGGTGCGTAGCGGATGTAATGTCGGGCATCACCCGGCTGGTGCTATGCAGCACGTCTATCGCGGGGTACTGCCCTGCGTGCGCCAGCTGACGGGACAAGACGATGTGGCCGTCAAGAATGGCGCGCATCGTGTCGGATATCGGCTCATTGAAGTCGTCGCCTTCGACCAGAACCGTCATCAGTGCTGTGATGGAGCCGCCGCCCGGAGCGGTGCCGCAGCGCTCACACAGCGAGGGCAGTTCGGCAAACACGGAGGGGGTGTACCCGCGCGCAGTGGGCGGCTCTCCCGCAGCCAGGCCGATCTCGCGGCGTGCCATGGCGAAGCGCGTGACCGAGTCCATCGTCAGCAGGACCTGCTTGCCCTGGTCCCGAAAGTGTTCCGCTATGGCCAGCGCCGCGTACGCGGCCCGCAGCCTGCCGAGCGCAGGCTGGTCGGACGCCGCGGCGACCACCACGGACCGGGCCAGGCCAGCGGCACTGAGCTGCTTTTCGATGAACTCCTTCACCTCTCGGCCACGCTCGCCGATCAGGGCAATCACGTTCACATCGGCCTTCACATGCCGGGCAATCATTCCCAGCAGCGTGCTCTTGCCCACTCCGCTGCCGGCAAAAATCCCGACGCGCTGGCCCTGTCCCAGCGCCAGTAGAGAATCCATGCAACGAATGCCGGTTTCCAGCGGCTTGCTGATCCGGGGGCGATGCATCGGGTTGACCGGCGGCGCGCGCAGCGCGCGCTGCTGCGGCACGACGGGCGCAGGCAACCCGTCGAGCGGAGTGCCGAACCCATCGATCACGCGGCCCAGGAGGCCATCGCCCACGCCGATCTGGGCCCTGCTGCCTGCGGTTTGGACCTCGCAGCCGGCGCTCAGGCCCTCGAGCGACCCGTAGGGCATCAGTGTGATGTGATCTGCCCTCGCCGCCACCACCTCGGCCAGCACCGGCTCACGCGCAGCCTGGCCGGCTGACGAGGGCCTGGGCTGGACAAGGCAGAGTTCGCCCACCTCGGCCTCCAGGCCCTGGACTTCGAGGGACAATCCACCCAGGCGATGCACATGCCCCGACCTGCGCACCAGGGTCGCCCTGGCCGCAGCTTGCCGGTAAGGGGAGAGACTCATTCCTGCAGCTCCGCGCCCAGGGCACTCGGATCGGCTAGCGGGCCTGCCAGTCCGGCGCGCCTTTCCCGGCGCGCATTCAGCAGGGCCTGGCGCAAAGCCTCGAGCTGCACTTCGAGCCTGGCGTCGAGATTGCCTTGGCGCGTGCGCACCAAGACGCCGCCGATTTGCACCTTGTCATCGGCCACCCATTGCCAGGGTGCGACGTCCGGCGCCATGCCGACTTCTGATCGGAGATGCTCAAGATCCTCGGGGTGCAGGTGAACGCAGGCACCCTCGACCGCCCGCTGGGCCATCAGTTGCTTTACCATTTCCCGGATCGTCGCCGGTAGCGCGGCCCGAACGCCCAGGATGCGGCAGATGACTTCGAAGCTCATGGCCACCAGGTCATCCTCTGCATCGGCAAGAACTTGCGTGCGCTGCTCTTGCAACGCGCGGATCGCCCGCTCCAGGCACTGCCTGTGTTCGTCGCCGGCGCGACGCGCTTGCTCGGCCAGCGCTGCCTGCTGCCTACCGGCGGCTGTGGCCGATTCCTCGGCACCCTGTCGCAGGCCTTCGGCATGCCCTTCGGAGAACGCTTGCGTGCGAGCCTGTTCGGCCAGTTGCCGCAGTGCATCCTCGCTTTCGATTCGCTGCGCCTCCCGTCCGGCCGCCATGCCCTTCTGGAAGCCTGTTGCGACGCCCTCGTCATAGTCGAGGCGCGGCGGACGGTGAGCCGCGTCGACAGGTGGCACCGGCGCCTGAGCGCCGGGGGATCGTTCCGACTCACGCAGATAACTGGCGTTTCGCCGAGGTCGCGCGAGAGCGTGAGGTAGATCGTGCAGCTCGACGTTGCGCAGCACCGCCACCGCCAGGGCGCTTCGGGGCACGGCCCTCATGACCAAACCCTGAACTGCTTCAAGGAGCGAGGCCAAAACCCGCGCGCTGGCACTCTGGCGGGCAAGGCAGCAGCCAGTTCTCTCAGCAGTGACTGGCCCAGTCGGTGCGCCAACTGCCCGCTATCGGGGGCCCCCGCATGCCGCCTATCGAGCAAGTCCTGTACTTGCCGGCGCTTGGGTGCGGACAGACATGCCAGGATGACTGCTCGCCCGGAGATTGGCAGCAGGGTGATCGCATGAGCCGCAAGTTCGGCGGGCTCTCGCTCAAGGACCGAGGCCAGGTCGGCAGGAGCAGCCTCTCGCAGCCGAAGCAAGGCCTGTTCTGCCTCTGAAGGCCCGGCTACGTCAACGACCGGAGGCAGCGAGTCGCTGCGCAGCAGCTCTTCAACCAGCGCCCTGTCGCGTGGCAAACCCAGCGCAGCCAGGTCCGTCAGCATCTGGTCCAGGGCGCCACGATCGGCTTCGGGGAGCTGTGCCAGCAACCAATCCCGATCGTGGCTTTCTGTGGCGTGCAGCGCTAACGCCGCACGCCGCAGGCCAGTGCGGCCGGGCGCGTCGATGGCGAAGTTGGCTCGGGCGTTCACAAACGAACCTCGGGCAACCGCCGCGTCGCTGCCGCGCCTGCCGGCGCCGCCGCGCGGCTGCCATCGCCGCGCGCTGGGTCCAGCCACTGCCGCAGGCGACCCACCATCACCTGGCGTTCGGCCTCAGTCAAGCTTTTTCCACCGCCTCTGTGCTGACGGCCAGCACGCCAGATCGCGCCCGATGCCATTGCCAGGAGCAGCAACGCGCCGCTTGCCGCCAGGACATACTCGGCTTGGCTACTCGCAGGCGCTGGCTCGCCGGGAAGGCTTGCTGCGGCATGGGCCGAAGGCAGCGTTGCTGTGGGCGTCGGTGGTATTGCTTCGCCTTGAGCCGGCTCGAAGGCCCGCATCGTTTGAACCACGATCGTGTCGCCGCGATCGGCAGCGCCCCCGACCGCAGCAGTGACCAGCGCCCTGGCGTGCTCCAGCTGTTGCGCATCCAGGTCCTGGCGAATCACGACGGCGACGTGCAACCGCCGAACGGCGCCAGGCTGGCTCACCACCTGCTCGACCCGCCGG
This sequence comes from Ramlibacter sp., assembly GCA_036675435.1. Taxonomy (GTDB): domain Bacteria; phylum Pseudomonadota; class Gammaproteobacteria; order Burkholderiales; family Burkholderiaceae_C; genus Ramlibacter. Next base: position 52,103 of record JAKFEZ010000300.1, read on the forward strand.
CCTACCTGATACTCGGTTTCGCGCTGGCTGTTGCCGGCACGCCCCGTCGCGTCGTGTGCGTTCGACAGGGGAGCGCCTGTGTCGCGCAGCGTTTCGCGCTCGCGCACCACCACGCCGCTGGACGCTTGCCCACCATGGCCCGGCGTTCCGATCACGTCCTCGGTCGTCACACGCACCTGGTCCATGT
>JAKFEZ010000082.1:0-12543 GCA_036675435.1 Ramlibacter sp.
ATCAGTCCCAGTTCGCACATCAGCACGATGAAGATGCCGAACCAGATCGGGTCGACGCCCAGTGCCACCGCGATCGGATAAGTGATGGGGATGGTGGCCACCTGCATCGACAGCACATCCATGAACATGCCCAGGATGAGGTAGAACACCATCAGAGCCAGGATCAGCCCGGTCGCCGAGAGGCCCAGGCTGGTCACCCACTTGGTCATGGCTTCCGCCACGCCGGTCAGGCTGATCGCCAGGTTCAGGATGAACGCGGCCGTCATGATCAGCAGGATCATGCCGCTGACGCGCGCCGTGGAAATGAAGCAGTTGCGCAGCAGCTCTCGGCTCATCTTGCCGGAATGGGCCACGAAGCCCAGTGCCGCCATCACGCCCAGCGCTGCGCTCTCGGTGGTGGTGGCGATGCCGAAGTACAGGCTGCCCATGACGATGCCGAACACGACGAACGGCGGGATCAGGTGAACCAGGCTGCGCACCTTGTCGCCCCAGGGCACCTTCGCTTCGCGCATCACCTCGCCGCTGAGCAGGCTCGATCCGGCGATGTAGACCATGAAGCAAGCGGTGAGCAGCAGCCCGGGAATGATGCCGGCGATGAAAAGCTGGCCAATCGAGTTGTTGGTCAGCGATCCGTAAACGATCATGTTGACGCTTGGCGGGATCAGGATTCCCAGCGTGCCGCCGGCGGCCAGACTGCCCAGCGAGGCACGCATGGAATAGCCGCGCCGCTGCAGGGAAGGCAGCGCCACCGTGCCGACCGTGGCGGCGGTTGCGACCGACGAGCCCGAGGTGGCCGCGAACATGGCGCAGCTGCCGATGTTGGTGTGCAGCAGCCCGCCCGGGAGCCGGCCGAGCCAGGCCGACAGCGCGATGTACATGCGGTCGGCGATGCCGGAGCGCAGCAGCAACTCGCCGAGCAGCACGAACAGCGGAATGCACGTCAGCAGGTTCTCGTTGTGAACGCCCCAGACCACCGGCGCGATGGTGTCCATGAAGGGGATGCCGTAGGCGGCGATGCCGCCGACGATGCCCACCAGGGCCATCGAAACGGCGATGGGCATGCCCACCAGCATCATGCCCAGCATGGCGGCGAACGCTAGTCCGAAGAAGGGCAGGGTCATGGTTTCTCTCCTTCGAGTGCCTGGCGCTGGGCCAGGTCGTCGAGTTCTTCCTTCAGTTCTTCCTTGGCGCTCTTCGGGTGAAAATCGTGATTCAATGTGTCCACACGGCCGCGCGCCAGCAACCCGGTGGCGCGCAGGGCGTAGCCCGTTGCAACCAGTGCGAACACGACCAGGCCGATGTACCAGACCGATTGCGGCCAGATCAGCGGTGTGGCCCACGGCGTCTGCGCCGTGCTGCCGTAAGCCTGGGTGTCGGTGATCACCTTGGTCGCAACCCACGCGATGAAAATTCCAAACGTTGCCATGCTGACGATGGAGAACCAGTTCAGGAAAGCCTGGGCGCCGCGGGGCATTTTTTCGTGGAACACGTCGACTCGGATATGGTTGCGTCCCATCAGCGCCAGGCTGAAGGCAATGGTGGAGCCGACGGCCAGCGCATAGCCACCGAGTTCATCGGCGCCCTGCAACGAGATGTTGAAGAGCTTTCGGGAGGCGGTCTCCACCGTGACGACGGCGGCGAGCGCCAGGAAGATGGAGCCGAACACCCAGGCCAGCGCGTTCTCGATTTTCTGTTTCACATCGGCCCCCGTTGCGGGGGCGGCCGCAGGCGCGCCCCCTTTCAGAATGGACGCGCCCTGGTTCATTGCAGGCCCACCACCGGTCCGACTTGGGCCTTCCACTGCTTCGAGCAGTTGGCATTGGACTTGTCGCAGGTTTCCGCCCAGACCGGCAGCGACACCTTCGTCACGGCGCTGCGGATCAGCTCGTTGTCAGCCGGCGTGAGCGGCACGTTCACCAGCTTGAACTTTTTGCCGTTGGCGCAGGGGTCCTTGCCCGCGTTGCAGTTCAGCGCATCCTGGAACAGCTCTTCCGAGTAGACCCAGATTTCCTCGGTCAGCTTGTCGAAGGCGGCTGTGAGCTTGACCTGCTGGTCCGGCTTGAGCTGGTTCCAGGCCTTGAGGGTCATGGCGTAGCCGTTCAGCGCCATCTGGAAGCCCAGCGGCAGCTGGTGCGTCGTGACCTCGGGCCAACCAGCGGAGTTGGCCGAGCTGGGCCCGGTGATGGCGCAGTCGACCACGCCCAGCGACAGCGACTGGTGGGTGTCGGCAAACGAGACCGGCACCGGCGTTCCACCGACCATCTCGATGAACTTGGCCAGGTTCTGGTCATACACGCGGACCTTCATGCCCTTGATGTCGCCCAGCTTGGTAATCGGCTTCTTGCAAAACAGGATCTGGGGGCCGAACGGCCACACGCCCAGCAGCTTGACGTTGAACTGCTTTTGCAGCCGCTGGTCGACCGTGTTGAAGTAGGCCTTGGCCACTTTGCGGCCGGTGGCGTAGTCGGGCGAGGCGCCCACCAGGTCCAGGCCCAGCAGCGTGGGCTCGTCACGCGAGTTCTGCGAAACGCGCAGCGACACGATGTCGAACAGGCCGGCCTTCATCACGCGCAGCTGTTCGGTGTCTTTGAGGCCGAGCGTGTCGATCGGCTTGTAGTCGACGTCGATCGGCAGCCCGGTGCGCGCCGCGAAGTTCTCGAAGAAGGGCTGCTCCTTGTTCTTCTGGATCAGGCCGGTGGCGAGTGGCTGGCCGATCGCCTTGAACTTGATGCGTTCCTGGGCAATGGCAGGGCTGGCCAGCAGCGAGCAGCCGAAGGCGGCGCAAGCGAGCAGGCGGGACAGTGGGCCGAGAGTCATGGGAGAGCTCCTTGTGGGTAGATGGAGTGGGGGAACGGACAGCGAACTACTTCGTGCCTGTAGCAAGCAGGCGGGCAATCGATTCGGGCAGTCCCTGATGGGGCTTGGCGGGCGGGGCGCAGAAGCTGCCGCGCACTGCGCGGCCGGGTCGCAGGGCAGCCAGGGTCTCGGCGTGGCGCACCGCGCTGGAGACGCCGTCGACTACCGGCACCGGCAGCTGGCCGTGCAGCGAGCGCGCCAGGCCGGCCAGCGGCGCGCCGGCAAGCACGATGACTTCGGCGCCGTCTTCATCGACGGCGCGTTCGGCCAGCGCCTTCAGTGCCGCAGCGTGTTCCTCCTGCACGGCGCCGATGCCCGAGAGGGGACGGTCGAGCGCGCGGATGCTGGCAAGCCGGCTTGCGAAGCCGTAGCTCTCGATGACCTCGCGATACCAGGCCTGAATGCGTTGCGAGATCGCGATGACGGAAATGCGGTGCCCGAGCAGATGGGCGCTGGCCAGCGCGGCCTCGGTCAGGCCCGTCACCGGCACCGGCAGCACCTCCCGCAGGCCGGTGAGGCCGGGGTCACCGAAGGCGGCCACGATCACCGCGTCGTAGTTCGCGTGGTGCTCACCGGCGAGTTGTGCCGTCGCATAGGCGCCGATCAGCGCCTCGAATCGCGTTTCGATGTAGGCCACGCCGAAAGCGGCGGTCACCACCTCGATCTCGGTGCCGGCGCTGGCGCTGCGCTGCGCCTCGGCGCGAATCAACGCGGATACGCTGTCGGAGGTGTTGGGGTTGATCAGGAGCAGGCGCATGGAGTCTCCTTCAGGCGCGGCGCGGCAGCAACGTGGGCGTGCCGCAAGGCAGGAAGCGCCCGTGGCCGGCCCGGCCGGTGAAGGACTGGCCGTCCCACACCACCTCGCCGCGGCTGAGCGTCAAGCCAGGCCAGGCCTTCAGGCGCATGCCCTCATAAGGCGTGTAGTCCACGGCATGGTGCAGCAGGTCGTTGCGCAGCAGCACGTCGCGCTCGTCCCAAATCACCAGGTCGGCGTCGCTGCCGACGGCGATGGTGCCCTTGCGCGGATGCAGGCCGTAAGCCTTGGCCGGATTCGTCGCCGTGAGCTCGACAAATTTCTGCAGCGTGATGCGGCCACCCAGCACGCCCTCGGAATACAGCAGCGGCAGCCGGGTCTCCAGCCCGGGGATGCCGTTCGGAATGTGGCGAAAGGCCACTTCACCGCCGCCCGGCTTCTTGCCCTGGTCGCCCTCGTAGGTGAAGGGCGCATGGTCGGAGGAGAACAGCGTGAACAGGCCGTCGCCAAGGCCATTCCAGATCACTTCCTGGTTGGCCTTGTCGCGCGGCGGTGGGCTGCAGATGCAGCGGGCGCCGTGGTAGCTGTCGTCGATGCCGAGATCTTCGGCTGTCAGGAAGAGGTATTGCGGGCAGGTTTCCGCGAACACCGACAGCCCGTGCGCGCGGGCCCAGCGGATTTGCTCGATGGCCTCACGGCCGGAGACGTGGACGATGAGAATCGGCACGTCGACCAGTTCGGACAGGGCGATGGCGCGGTGGGTGGCCTCCCGCTCCACCAGCATGGGCCGCGAGTGCGCATGCCAGCGTGGAGCGGTGCGGCCGGCGGCTTCCAGCCGTTTCGTCAGCCACTCGATGCAGTCGGCGTTCTCGGCATGGATCATCGCCATGGCGCCATGCTGGCGCGCCACGTCGAGCACATCGAGCACCTGGCCGTCGTCGAGCTTGAGGTCGTCGTAGGTCATGTAGACCTTGAACGAGGTGTAGCCCTGGGCGATCAGCGCCGGCAGCTCCTGCGCCAGCACTTGCGGCGTCGGGTCGCTCACGATCAGGTGAAAGGCATAGTCGATGCTGGCCTTGCCCTCGGCGCGCGCGTGGTAGTCCTGCACCGCTGCATTGAGCGACTGGCCCTTGGCCTGTGCCGCGAACGGAATCACGGTGGTGGTGCCGCCGCAGGCGGCCGAGCGCGTACCGGTGAGAAAGTCGTCCGCCATTTTGGCGGGGCCCTCCATGGGTTGGTCCAGGTGGCAGTGGGCGTCCACGCCGCCCGGCGTCACGGTGCGGCCGGCGGCATCGATCTCGCGCTCGCCGGCGGGGAGGTCGGCGCCCAGCAGAGCGATGCGGCCGGCGCGAATGCCGACATCGCAGGCGAAGGTGTCGCTGGCGGTCGCTACCCGGGCGTTGCGGATAACCAGATCCAGGACGCTCATGCTCGAGCCTCCCGCACCATGGTGGCGCAGCACAAACACCAGTAAAGTGCAGACAGCATTGTCGACATTTGCAGCAGAGTCGAAACCGAGAGGGTGGGCATTTTCATTGGGAGATTGCGAGGCTGATCAGCAAATTTCGGGCCAGTCGGAGCAGGGTTTCTGCACTCATCGGCTTTCCGAACTATCGGTGACCTGGGTCAGGTTTGCGTCAGTGTTTACACTGATGTCGACAATCTAAACCAAAATGCAGGGAATGAATGCCTCGGGATCACCCATACTTCGGATTCGCACAGCTGCTCTTCCATGGAGGTCTTTGCAGTGACCCAACCGTTGCGCCTCGGGGTGCTGACCCCTTCTTCCAACACCGCGCTCGAGCCGTTGACGAGCGCGATTGTGGCCGCCATGCCAAACGCCAGCGCTCATTTCTCACGCTTCAAGGTAACGGAAATCGCGCTCGACGCCGGGGCGCTGGCCCAGTTCGACGACAGCCCTATCCTGGCTGCGGCCGAGTTGCTGGCGCATGCCAAGGTGGACGTGATCGGCTGGAGCGGCACCTCCTCGGGCTGGCTCGGGTTCGATGCGGATCGCCGGCTGTGCGAGCGCATCCGCGAATGCACCGGAATCCCGGCTACCACCGCGGTGCTGGCGCTCAACGAGCTGCTGGCCATCAAGCAGGTGCAGCGCATCGCCTTGGTGACGCCCTATACCGGCGACGTGCAGGCTCGCATCGTCGCCAATTACCGCGCGCTGGGCATCGAAGTGGTGGCCGAGCGCCACCTGGGCATTCGTGTCAACCACGATTTCGCCGGGGTGACGCCCGCCACGCTGGCGGAAATGATGGCCGAGGTGGCACGGGCGAAACCCCAGGCGATCACCACCTTCTGCACCAATCTGCGGGCGGCGCCCTTGGCGGCGGAGATCGAGCGTGCGCACGGCGTCGCGTTGCTGGACACAGTCAGCACCACCGTCTGGGGCATGGTGCGCGCCGCCGGTGAATCGCCCGCATCCATTACCGGCTGGGGGGAGTTGTTCCAATGGACCTGAACGCCAGCCGCGGCAAGGCCGCCGATAGAATGGGCGCCGACTCCACCCCCGCCGATTCCATGCCAGCCTCCGCGCGAAAGACGCCCACCAGCCGCGCCGAGCGCGAGAAGAGCGTCGATGAGATCTACGAGAAGATCTACATCGCCATCCTGGAACACCGCCTGCACCCCGGCACCAAGCTGGGAGAAGAACGCATGGCCGACATCTTCGGCGTCAGCCGTGCGCGCGTGCGCGAAGTGCTGGCCCGGCTGGCCCATGAGCAGATCGTCGAGCTTTATCCGCAGCGCGGCGCCTACGTCGCCAAGCCCACCATCGAACAGGCGCGCGATGTGTTCGAGGCCCGCCGGCTCATCGAACCGGCGGTGCTGCGGCGGCTGGTGGACACGCTCAGCCCCGAAAAGATCGCGCGGCTGCGGCAGCACCAGGAACTGGAGGCGGACGCGCGCCGGCGCAACGACAAGCGCGCGGTGATCCGCCTGTCCGGCGAGTTCCACACGCTGGCCGCCGAACTGGCCGGCAACTCCGCGCTCTCGCGCAGCATGCGCGAGCTGTGCATGCTGACCTGCCTGACCATCTTTCTCTACGACGCGCCGACCGCCCAGAGCTGCCGGCACGATGAACACGAGCTGATCATCGATGCGGTGGCCAAACGCGACCGCGCCCGCGCCGAAAAACTGATGCTCGACCACCTGGACCACATCGAAGGCAGCCTGCAGCTGGAAAACGGCAATGGCGAAGTCGATCTGGAGGCGATCTTCAAGTCCTGAAGACCACCCGCTTTTCGAGCCCTGACCCCTGTTTCGCCCGCGACGCACGGCCACCCCGGCCGCGCCGCCGCATTCACCAACCGAGGAGACCGTCACATGCCCAACCTGAACTTTCACCCTGCCGGACGCCACTTCCTGCAGATTCCGGGCCCGAGCCCGGTGCCGGATCGGCTGCTGCGCGCCATGAGCTACCCGACCATCGACCACCGGGGTCCCGAGTTCGGCGCGCTCGGCCGTAAAGTGCTGGGAGGCATTGGCGCCATCTTCAAGACCCAGCATCCCGTGATCATCTATCCCGCGTCGGGCACCGGAGCATGGGAAGCGGCGCTGATCAACACGCTGAGCCCCGGCGACCAGGTGCTGATGTACGAGACCGGTCACTTCGCATCGCTGTGGAACAAGATGGCGCTGCGGCTCGGCCTGCAGCCCGAGTTCCTGGGCCTGCCGGGCACCGAGGGCTGGCGCCGCGGCGTGCAGGCCGACATGATCGGGGAGCGGCTGCGTTCCGATCCCCAGCACGCCATCAAAGCGGTGTGCGTGGTGCACAACGAGACATCGACCGGCGTCACATCGGACATCGCCGCCGTGCGCCGCGCCATCGATGCCGCCGGCCATCCGGCGCTGCTGCTGGTGGACACCATCTCGGGCCTCGCGTCGGCGGATTACCGGCACGACGAGTGGGGCGTCGACGTCACCATCAGCGGCTCCCAGAAAGGCCTGATGCTGCCGCCGGGCATCAGCTTCAATGCGGTGTCGCCCAAGGCAATCGCGGCCAGCAGGACGGCCAGGCTGCCCAAGGCTTTCTGGGCCTGGGACGAGATGCTGGAGATGAACCCCAGCGGCTACTGGCCCTACACGCCCAATACCAACTTGCTGTACGCGCTGTCGGAGGCGCTGGACATGCTGCAGGAGGAAGGCCTGGAAGCGGTGTTCCAGCGCCATGCGCGCCTGGGCGAGGCCTGCCGCCGAGCGGTGCGCGCCTGGGGATTGGAGATCCAGTGCGCCGACCCCGCCGTCTACTCGCCCGTTCTGACGGGCGTGATGATGCCGGAGGGCGTGGATGCCGATGGCGTGCGACAGATCGTGTACCGCAACTTCAACATGTCGCTGGGCGCGGGCCTGGGCAAGGTGAAGGGCCGCATGTTCCGCATCGGCCACCTGGGCGATTGCAACGATCTGACGCTGATGGCGGCGCTGGCCGGCTGCGAGATGGGCCTGGGGCTGGCCGGCGTCAAGCTGCGCGAGAGCGGCACGGTTGCGGCGATGGCGTACCTGCAGTCCACGGCACAGCGCAGCGACCGCGCTCCAGTGGAAAGTTGATGCAGGGACCGGATGGGCGCGGGCGCTCATCCTGAGTGCAAAGGAGCGGGTCATGGACCGTTTGCAAGGCATGGAAGTGTTCGTGCGTGTCGTGGAGACCGGCAGCTTCTCGCAGGCAGCCAAGGAATTCGCCACCACGCAGCCGACCGTCACCAAGCAGGTCGCCGCCATCGAGAGCCGCCTGAAAGTGCGGCTGTTGAACCGCAACACCCGCGGCGTGAGCCCCACCGAGGCCGGAGCGCTGTACTACGAGAAGTGCAAGGGCGTTGTTCGCGACGCCCAGGAAGCCGACAGCATCGTGCGCCTGCGGCAGGGCCAGGCAGAGGGGCTGTTGCGCATCGGCAGCTCCGTGGGGTTCGGGCGCCGCATCGTGGTGCCCCTGGTCCTGGAGTTCATGCGGCAGCATCCGCAGTTGCGCGTGGACCTGAGCTTCGACGATCGCTACACCGACCTGGTGGCGCAGGGGATCGACGTGGCGGTGCGCATGGGCAAGCTGGCCGACTCCAGCCTCGGCGCGCGCTTCGTCGGCGTGAACCCCTGGCTGTTGGTGGCCTCGCCGGCCTACTTGCGCCGGACAGGAACGCCGCAGGAGCCGGCGGACCTCACCCGCCATGCGGCCCTGATCTACAGCAGCGTGCAGGGCAATGACGTCTGGCGCCTTCACGCGCCCGGCGGCGTGGCAGCCACGGTCCCGGTTGCGGGCGTGCTGCGATCCAACAATCTCTCGGCCGTGCTGGCCGCCGCCCGCGCGGACTTCGGCATCGCTGCGCTGCCGTGGTACGTGGCCAACGATTCGCTGGCCGGCGGCGCCATCGTCCAGGTGCTGCGCGGGTACAGCCTGCAGGAGCAGGAGATCCACGCCGTGTTTCCGTCGCCCAAACTGGTGCCCCGCAAGGTGCAGGCCTTCACCGCCTTCCTGCAGGGACGCTTCGCAGGCAGCTGGTGGGAGCAGCTGCCGGGCCATTCCGCGCGCGAATAGAAGATATCCCCGGCGCCCGCGTTCCCAATGCGGGGCAGCGCGCGAAGAATGTCGCAGGACGTTCAACAGGAGCCGAGCGATGTCGAAAATGAAAGCAGCCATGGCCGCCGTGCTGGTCATGGAGAAGGAAGGAATCACGCAGGCCTTCGGCGTGCCGGGCGCGGCGATCAATCCGCTGTACGCGCAATTGCGCGAACGCCAGACGATCTCGCACGTGCTGGCGCGCCACGTCGAGGGCGCCTCGCACATGGCCGAAGGCTATACGCGGGCCCGGGCCGGCAACATCGGCGTGTGCCTGGGCACGTCGGGACCGGCGGGCACCGACATGATCACCGGGCTCTATTCCGCCAGCGCCGATTCGATCCCGATCCTGTGCATCACAGGACAGGCACCGCGCGCTCGCCTGCACAAGGAGGATTTCCAGGCCGTCGACATTGCTTCCATTGCCAAGTCGGTGACCAAGATGGCGGTCACCGTGATGGAGCCCGCGCAGGTGCCGCAGGTATTCCAGCAGGCTTTCCACCTAATGCGCTCCGGCCGTCCGGGCCCGGTGCTGATCGATCTGCCCTTCGACGTGCAGATGGCCGAGATCGAGTTCGACATCGAGACTTACGAGCCGCTGCCGGCGTACAAGCCCGCGGCGACGCGCAAGCAGATCGAGAAGGCGCTGCGGATGCTGGACACTGCCGAGCGGCCGCTGATCGTGGCCGGCGGCGGCATCATCAACGCCGACGCGGCGGCCGAGCTGGTGGAGTTCGCCGAGCTGACCGGCATTCCCGTGATCCCCACGCTCATGGGCTGGGGCGCCATTCCCGACGACCACCCGCTGATGGCCGGCATGTGCGGCCTGCAGACCAGCCACCGCTATGGCAATGCGACGATGCTGGCGTCTGATTTCGTGCTGGGCATCGGCAATCGCTGGGCGAATCGCCACACCGGGTCGCCGGAGGTCTACTGCCGTGGCCGGCGCTTTGTGCACGTGGACATCGAGCCGCAGCAGATCGGCCGCGTGTTCGCGCCGGACCTTGGCATCGTCTCCGATGCGGGGGCGGCGCTGCGGCTGTTCATCGAGGTGGCGTGCGAGTGGCGCTCCGCCGGCAAGCTGCGCGACCGCTCGGCCTGGGCCGGCGAGTGCCAACAGCGCAAGGGGGACTTGCGCAACCAGCGCAAGACCAATTTCGACGACGTCCCGATGAAGCCGCAGCGTGTCTATCAGTGCATGAACAACGCGTTCGGGCGCGACGTGACCTACGTCTCCACCATCGGCCTGTCGCAGATTGCGGGCGCGCAATTCCTGCACGTGTACGAGCCGCGCCGCTGGATCAACTGCGGCCAGGCCGGCCCGCTGGGCTGGACGGTGCCGGCGGCGCTCGGCGTCCGCGCCGCCGACCCGCAATGCAAGCTGGTGGCGCTTTCGGGCGACTACGACTTCCAGTTCATGCTGGAGGAACTCGCGGTGGGTGCGCAGTTCAAGCTGCCTTACATTCACGTCGTCGTCAACAACAGCTACCTGGGGCTGATCCGGCAGGCGCAGCGCGGCTTCGACATGGATTTTTGCGTGCAGCTGGGCTTCGACAACATCAACACGCCGCCCACGGAGGTTGTACGCGGCTATGGCGTCGACCACGTCAAAGTGGTCGAAGGGCTGGGCTGCAAGGCAATTCGCGTGCACCGGCAGGAGGAGCTGCGGCCGGCCATCCTGCAGGCCGAGGCCTGGATGGCGCAGTACCAGGTGCCGGTGGTGATCGAAGTGGTGCTGGAGCGGGTGACGAACATCGCCATGGGCACCGAGATCGACAACGTGACTGAGTTCGAGGCCATGGCGGGTGTGCGTGAGGATGCTCCCACCGCACTTGCGCTGCTCGATTGATTGATCAGGAGACCACCATGCCGCGTTTTGCCGCCAATCTCACCATGCTGTTCACCGAGGTGCCGTTTCTGGAGCGCTTTGAGCGCGCTGCCCGTGCCGGTTTCCAGGCAGTGGAGTTCCTCTTTCCCTACGCGCATCCAGCCAGCGAGATTCGCGCCCGGCTCGATGCCCATGGCCTGCAGCTGGTGCTGCACAACCTGCCGGCCGGCGACTGGGCGGCGGGTGAACGCGGCATCGCCTGCCATCCGGATCGGGTGGCCGAATTCCGCGATGGCGTCGGCCAGGCGCTGGAATACGCGCGTGCGCTCGGCGTGCAGCAGCTCAACTGCCTGGCGGGCAGGACGCCGCCCGGGCTGGCTGCGGACGTGGTGCACGCCACTCTGGTAGCCAACTTGCGCTACGCAGCCGGCCGGCTGGAGGCCGCTGGCCTGAAACTGCTGGTGGAGCCGATCAACACCTTCGACATCCCGGGCTTTCACATCAGCGGCACGCACCAGGCGCTGGCGCTGCTGGACGAAGTGGGCGCCGCCAACGCCTTCCTGCAGTACGACCTGTACCACGCCCAGCGCATGGAGGGCGAGTTGGCCGCCACACTGCGGCAGCACCTGGCGCGCATCGCCCACGTGCAGATTGCCGACAATCCGGGGCGTAACGAACCCGGCACCGGCGAAATCCACTACGCCTTCCTGTTGCGGCATCTCGATGCGATCGGCTACGCAGGCTGGGTCGGCTGCGAATACAAGCCTTCCGGTGACACCGAGGCGGGACTCGGCTGGCGCACCGGCCTGCAATGAACACACACCAGTTGGAGACCTCCATGGGCACAGCCAGCGGCAACATCGGATTCATCGGCCTCGGCGTCATGGGAACGCCCATGTGCGGCCACCTCATCGCGGCGGGCCACCGGCTGTTCGTGCGTGCACGCAGCCAGGTTCCGCCTGCCATTGCCGCCGCCGGCGCCACCGCTTGCAGCAGCAACCGCGCCGTGGCGCAGCAGGCCGACGTCATCTTCGTCATGGTGCCGGATACGCCTGACGTCGAAGAGGTGCTGTTCGGCGAGCAGGGCGTTGCCTCGGGGCTCACCGCCGGCAAGGTGGTGGTGGACATGAGCTCGATCTCGCCCATCGCCACCAAGGAACTTGCGCGCCGCATCGAGGCCCTGGGCTGCGGTTTCCTCGACGCGCCGGTGTCGGGCGGCGAACTCGGCGCCCGCAACGCCAGCCTGTCGATCATGGTGGGTGGCGACAGTGCGGTCTTCGAACGCATCAAGCCCCTGCTGGAAACCATGGGCAGGAACATCAACCTGGTGGGAGCCCATGGCGATGGCCAGACCGCCAAGGTGGCCAACCAGATCATCGTGGCGCTGACGATCGAGGCGGTGGCCGAGGCGCTTCTCTTTGCCGCCCGTGCCGGCGCCGACCCCGCGCGGGTGCGGCAGGCTCTGATGGGCGGCTTTGCCTCCTCCAAAATCCTGGAAGTGCATGGCGAGCGAATGGTCGGACGCAGTTTCGCGCCGGGCTTTCG
>JAKFEZ010000205.1:0-12503 GCA_036675435.1 Ramlibacter sp.
TTGCTGCTGGCGTTCCTGATCCCGGTGTCGTGGCTCGCATACAAGCAGCTTGGCAATCCGCTGGCGCCTCTGGTCTACGGCAAACAGCTGCGGAAAATCACCGAGATCGAGAAGGCCCTGATCGATTCGCCCGCGGAAAAGCAGGTGCAGGCGGAGTACAGGCGCAGGGCGACCGACTACGAGGCCCGCCTGCTGGACCTCGAAGGTTCGTTGCAGCGCGAGCGAGCCGCAGTCCGGCAGCGGATCCGCCAGCTCAAGGCACAGAACGCCGATTCGGCGGTGATCGTCGCCGCGAATCGGGAGCTGGCCGCCTTGCCGCGGGACGAGGCGGACGCGCGCGAACTGTGGACGCGCGCCAGGTACGAAAGCCTCGAGCGGGCCAAGCCGCTCGGGGGCCTGCTGCCGCACGGGCAGCCGTTCGCGGGCGACCCCGAAGGCACGCCGGCGCAGCAGGATCTGTTCGACGTCTCGCGCCGCAACTTCCTGGCGCTGGTGTTCTGCCTGATGGTGGGCACGGCGGGCCTGCCGCACCTGCTGACGCGGTTCTACACGACTCCGACGGTCGCCGAGGCGCGATCGTCGGTGGGCTGGGCGCTGTTCTTCATCGCCTTGCTGTACCTGAGCGTGCCGGCCCTGGCCGTCCTGGTGAAGTACGAAGTGATGCAAGGACTGGTGGGCAGCAGCTTCGAGGCGTTGCCGTCGTGGATACTGCAGTGGGGCAAGGTGGACGCCTCGCTGATCTCGGTGAGTGATGTCAATGGCGACGGCATCGTGCAGTTTGGCGAGATACGCCTCGGCGCCGACATCATCATGTTGGCCACGCCCGAAATCGGCGGAATGCCCTACGTCGTGTCGGGGCTGGTCGCCGCTGGCGGGCTGGCGGCCGCGCTGTCCACCGCAGACGGCCTGCTGCTGACCATCAGCAACGCCATGGTGCGCGACGTGTACTCCCATGAAATCGCCCATCACGTCACACCCGAGCAGCGGGTGATCCTGTCCAAGTTCGCGCTGCTGGCCGTGGCGCTGGTCGCCGCCATGGTGGCCTCGCTCAAGCCGGCCGATATCCTGCCGCTGGTTTCGGCCTCGTTTTCGCTGGCGGCCTCGGCCTTCGTTCCGGCCATGGTGCTGGGCATCTTCTGGAAGGGCGCCACCCGCGCCGGAGCCGTGGCCGGCATGCTGGCCGGACTCGGCGTCACCGTCTACTACATGCTGGTCAATTCCGTTGCCGTCAGGACCATGCTCAAGCTCACCCCCGAGCCGCAGCTGTGGTGGGACATCGTGCCGCTCTCGGCAGGCGTTTTCGGTGTGGCGCTGGGATTCACCGTGGCGCTGGTGGTCAGCCTGCTGACCCTGCGGGCCGACTGATGATCGCCCCCACGCTCACTGCGTTCGCTGCCCCCCGAGGGGGCCCAGCCCACCTTGGGAGCGGCCCGGCGGTGGTCTGACCGTTCGCCCCCACGCTCACTTCGTTCTCTGCCCCCCGAGGGAACCTACGTTGTCGGTCGGTGCGCCTGGAACTCCGCGATGAGTTGCGCGGTGGCATCGGCGCCCTTGAATTGGCGAACGACGCTTTCGGCGCGCGCCATGGCGGCCATGAAGTCGTGCACATTGCGAGCCGCTTCGATGCGCATGCAAAGCTCCTCGGCGTTGGGGCCTAGCATGTCGGTGAGCCGGCGCACCGCAAAACGCTGTGCGTCGGCCAGGCTGATAGCCGAAGCCATGGGCGCCAGCGGCGCGGGCGCCGTGCGGACGGCGGACGCCGCCGCAGCCGCGGTGGGCTCTATGAAGCCGTCGTCGAGCAACTGGCCCAGCAACTCGCCGGTATCGCCTTGCGATAGCTTTTCCAGATCTTCGAAACCGCGCTTGCCGTCGACCAGGATCAGCAGCGAGCGCAGCTTGGGGGCCAGCCCGTGCTGGCGGGTGGCGATGGCTTCGCTTCCCTTGGGTGACTTCTGGTAGACGAGATTCTTAAGGATCACAGGCGGCCACGTCGAGTTCTGTCAGTTCAGTGTAAGGACACCAGCGGCTCACGTCGAGTGGGAGTTTTACTTCAGCCATAACGATTCATGGAAAACGCATCAGTTCCCCAGGAGGTCTGCGAGGCGGGTAATCCCTGAGGAGGTTTCCGTCCGCGTCCGCCTGTTTGTAAGGAGCGAGTAAGCGCCACTTTCAACCATGAATGCACATCACGTGGAGACACATTGCTCACCGTCGTCAGTATCGTGAAACTCCTGGCCGAAATTGCCCTGCTGGCCTTGCTGGGACAGGGCGTCCTCGCCATTTTTGCCGGCCCCAAGCGCGAGCAGAACCTGTTCTATCAGCTGCTACAGATCATGACCCGGCCGTTCGTCACGGGCACGCGGCGCATCACGCCGAAGGTGGTTCTCGACCGCCACGTGCCGTTCGTCGCTTTCCTGCTTCTTTTCTTCGTCTGGCTGGTGGCGACGATCACCAAGATCAGTATTTGCGTGCAGATCGGAGTCGACCAATGCAGGTGATGCAAGGCATTCGCTACCGGGGGCTTAAATGGACGGCCATGGGTTTCCTGGTGTTCAGCCAGCAACGAAGTGCGATGCGCATCTTCGAGACGCTATTGGCCGAATTTCCCACCGACCCTTATGCGTGGGCCAGCAAGGCCCACCTGCTCGCCCAGGCCGGCGACAAGGATGGGGCCTTGCAGTGCCTGCGGCGGCTGATCGACCTGCAGCCCGGCAATGCACGGCACTGGTTCAACTACGGTTTCCTGCTGGAAGACATGGGCGAGTACGAGCAGGCCGAAGCGGCGTTTCGCCGGTCTTGCGAACTCAGTCCGGCGCTCGATCGCGCCTGGTACGGCCTCGGCCTCGTGCTGATCCGGCTGCAACGCTTCGACGAGGCAGTCGCGGCGCTGAAACAGAACACCAAGTTGCAACCCATGAGCCCGTACGGCTGGTATCAGCTCGCACGGGTCCATGTGGACCGGCATGAACCGGAAGAGGCCCGCAAGATCATCGGGCACCTCAAGCGGTTCGAGCCGAAAGTGGCCGCCCAGCTGGAACGCGAGACAGGGATTTTTGTCGCGCCAGCCAGCTGAGGGGCCATTCAGGGGTCGGCCAGGTTGCAAGCCCGCGCTCGGCGGGAGGCCGATGGTGTTCAGAGCAAACGGACCGGCATGGGTCCACAAGGAGACAAGAATGCAGCTTACGGAAGGACACCGCCTTTATTGGCGGAAGACCCTCAGGATCACGGCGATCCTGTTGGCCATCTGGTTCGTGGTGACCTATGTGGTGAGCTTCTATGCCCGGGAGTTGAATTTCAGCTTCTTCGGCTGGCCGTTCAGCTTCTGGATGGGCGCACAGGGCGCGCTGATCGTTTATGTGGGGATCATCTGGTTCTACGCTCGTTACATGAACAAGCTGGACCAGGAATTCGGCGTTGCCGAGGAGGACTGAAGCCATGGCTGGACTTACCCCCACCGCCGGTACCGGCGCCGCCGCGAATGCGGCCTTCCGCAAGCAACTCAACAAGGTTTATGCCTTCTACACGGGCGGCTTCCTGACGTTCGTGATCGTACTGGCCATTCTGGAGCAGCTCGGGCTGAACCGCGAGTGGATCGGTTTCATCTTTCTGCTGGCCACCATCGGTTTGTATGCCGGCATCGGCATCATGAGCCGCACGACCGACGCCACTGAATACTACGTGGCAGGTCGGCGCGTTCCGGCGGTGTACAACGGAATGGCGACGGGCGCCGACTGGATGTCGGCCGCATCGTTCATCGGCATGGCCGGAACGCTTTACCTCACGGGCTATAGTGGCCTGGCCTTCATCATGGGCTGGACCGGCGGCTACGTGCTGGTGGCGCTGTTTCTGGCGCCTTACCTGCGCAAGTTCGGCCAGTTCACGATTCCCGACTTCCTCGGTGAGCGCTACGGCGGCAACCTGCCCCGTTTCATCGGGGTAGTCGCTGCCATCCTGTGCTCGTTTACCTATGTGGTGTCGCAGATCTACGGCGTGGGCATCATCACCAGCCGCCTGACCGGCGTGGCCTTCGAGCTCGGGGTCTTCCTGGGTCTGGGCGGCATTCTGGTGTGTTCTTTCCTGGGTGGAATGCGCGCGGTGACCTGGACCCAGGTCGCCCAGTACATCATCCTGATCATTGCCTACATGATCCCTGTGGTCTGGCTGGGCATGAAGCAGTCGAACGTGCCAGTGCCCCAGGTCAGCTATGGCTACAAGCTCGAATCGATCACAGCGCGTGAAGCGGCGCTGATCAAGGATCCGAAGGAGCTCGAAGTCATCAAGGTCTACCAGGAGCGCTCTGCGTCGCTGGCGGAAAAGCTCAAGGACCCGGCCGCTGCGCTGACGGCCGATCGGGCTGCGGCCGAGAAGAAGGTGGCCGACCTCAAGGCTGCCAATGCCATGGCCTCGCAGTTGACCGCCGCCGAAAAGGAGCTGGCTGCGCTGCCCAAGGATGAAGCAGCTGCCAAGGCTGCCTGGACCAAGGCCAAGACGACCGCCGACGCCCGTGCCAAACCACTGGCCGGCATGCCGCGTCACGCGCAGCAGTTCAGCGGTGACCCCAACGGAGACGCAGCAGCCCAGAAGACCTTCGATACCTCGCGACGAAACTTCATCGCCCTGGTGTTCTGCCTGATGGTGGGCACGGCCGCATTGCCGCACATCCTGATGCGCTACTACACCACGCCAAGTGTGAAGGAGGCGCGTGACTCGGTCACCTGGTCCCTGTTCTTCATCTTCCTGCTGTACTTCACGGCGCCCGCGCTGGCGGTGCTGGTCAAGTACGAGGTGTTCAACGTACTGGTGGGAACGCCATTCGACAAATTGCCGGCCTGGATCGCCAGCTGGCAGCGCGTCGACCCTGGCCTGCTCAGTGTGGTCGACCTGAACAAGGACGGCATCCTGCAGCTGGGCGAGATGTCGATCGGTGGCGACATCATCGTGCTGGCCACGCCTGAAATCGGTGGCTTGCCCTACGTGGTGTCCGGCCTGGTGGCGGCCGGCGGTCTGGCAGCGGCGCTCTCCACCGCCGACGGCTTGCTGCTGACGATCGCCAATGCGCTGAGCCATGACCTGTACTACAAGATGATCGACCCGAACGCCTCGACGGCGCGGCGGGTGACCCTGTCCAAGATCCTCTTGCTGGTGGTCGCCCTGCTGGCGGCGTTCGTGGCATCGCAGAAACCGGCGGACATCCTGTTCCTGGTATCGGCGGCGTTCTCGTTCGCGGCCTCGGCGTTCTTTCCGGCCTTGGTGTTGGGCATCTTCTGGAAGAGGGCGTCGAGCATCGGCGCCGTCGCCGGCATGGTGCTCGGTTTGGGCACGACGTTCTACTACATGGTCACCACCCAGCCCTGGATGCGCGGGCTGTTCAACGTGACCTCGCCGATCGCCGACAACATCTGGTGGGGCATTTCGCCCATCGCAGCGGGTGTCTTCGGTGTGCCGCTGGGCTTTGCGACGATCATCCTGGTGAGCCTGGTGACACCGGCGCCCACTGCCCGCGTCCAAGACCTGGTGGAGCACGTGCGGTACCCCAGCCTGAAGGGCACGGCCAAGAGCCTGATGCATGGCGTCTAGTTAGGCAGGGCCGGTTCCGGACCGGAACCGAGCCCTTATGTCCAGCCGCCCCGGCCCTTGGCCGGGGCGGCTTTTTCACGCCCGTCGATGGCACGAGAGCGGTGCCGGCAGGCCTGGGCTATAATCATGGGCTTTTCCTTGCCACACCACATGCGACGCCGTGGGTGGCTTCACCCGGCCCCAGCGGTATCCGCCGGCCAATCCTCAAGGAGCTTTATGCGTCATTACGAAATCATCTTGCTGATCCATCCGGACCAGAGCGAACAGGTTCCAGCCATGCTGGAGCGCTACAAGGGCATGATCACCGCCGGCGGCGGCAAAGTGCACCGCGTGGAAGACTGGGGCCGCCGTCAGCTGGCCTACCAGATCAACAAGCTGGGCAAGGCCCACTACCTGTGCGTCAACATCGAGGCCGACCAGCCCGTGATGGCCGAACTGGAGCACGCATTCCGCTTCAACGACGCCGTGCTGCGTCACCTGACGGTGGTCAGGAAGAAGGCCGACACCGGCCCATCTTCCATGATGCGCACCGTCGAGCGCGAAGAGGCCCGCAAGGCCCAGCAAGCGGAGTACCAGTCGTAAGCGGCCGCGGCCGGATGTGAACCAGGTCCTTCTTTCCGCCTGTATCGCCGAGGCCAGCTCTCTTCGATACACGCCGGCCGGACTGCCCGCCCTCGACTTCAGACTCGAACACGAGTCCGAAGTAACGGAAGCAGGGCAGTCCAGGCAGGTGAAGGTGGCGGTCAAGGCGGTGGCCTTTGGCAGTGTGGCCGAGACCCTCGGCAAACAGGCCATCGGCAGCTGCTGGCGGTTCACAGGATTCCTGGCCACGCCCCGCAACGGCAAGCACCCCGTGCTCCATATTCAGTCATTTGATTTGATTTTGCGGGACAGATCTTCAGCTCTGTCCCCAACACTTTAGAAAAGAGGTCCCACATGGCCACGTTCAAGAAATTCAACAAGGACAAGCGTCCGAAGCGCAACACCCAGTCGCTGCTGTTCAAGCGCAAGCGCTTCTGCCGCTTCACCGTTGCCGGCGTCGAGGAAATCGACTACAAGGACATCGACGTCCTGCGCGACTTCATCGCCGAAAACGGCAAGATCATTCCGGCGCGCCTGACCGGCACCCGCGCGATCTACCAGCGCCAGCTCAACACCGCCATCAAGCGCGCCCGCTTCCTGGCCCTGGTCCCCTATAGCGACCAGCACCGCATCTAAGGAAGACGAACATGCAAGTCATTCTGCTGGACAAAGTCCTGAACCTGGGCAACCTCGGCGAGATCGTCAAGGTCAAGGACGGCTACGCCCGCAATTTCCTGATCCCCCAGGGCCGCGCCCGCCGGGCCACGGAAGCCAACAAGGCCGAATTCGAAGCCAAGCGGGTCGAACTCGAAAAGGCGGCTTCCGCTAAATTGGCTGAAATGCAGGCTCAAGGCGAGAAGCTCGCAGGCACCACGGTGAAGCTGACCCAGAAGGCCGGCGTCGACGGCCGCCTGTTCGGTTCGGTCACCAACTCCGACATCGCCGACGAGCTCAACAAGCTGGGCTACAAGGTTGCCAAGGCGCAGGTTCGCATGCCGAACGGCCCGATCAAGACCATCGGCGACAGCGCCGTGGGCGTGGCCCTGCACACCGACGTGGTGGTCGACATCAACGTCACCGTGCTGGGCGAGACGACCTAAACGCTGCACGACGGGCAAGACAAGGCCGCCACGGCGGCCTTGCAATTCCGGGCCGCCTTTGGGCGGCTTTTTCTTTGGGCGCGAGGTTATACGGTGTTGCGCACCGGAAATCCACAGCTTGGCGCTGCGATCCCCAGCTTCATCACCGGCTGTCACCAGCTTTGTCCACTAGACGTCCACAGGCTCGCGCCTTAGGATCAACCACCTATTTGAAGAGCCATGTCCGCAGTACTCACCCACGTCGACGACGATTTTTCGCGTGACCGCCAGATCGCGCAGCTGCGTATCCCGCCGCACTCCATTGAAGCCGAATCCAGTGTCCTGGGCGGGCTGCTGCTGGACAACACGGCCTGGGACCGGGTCGGCGACCTGCTCACGGACAGCGATTTCTACCGCTACGAGCACCGGCTGATCTACGCGTCGATCGGCGGCCTGGTCAATGCCACCCGGCCGGCTGACGTGATCACCGTGTACGAGCAGCTGCAGGGACTGGGCAAGGCGGAGGAGGTCGGCGGCCTGGCCTACCTCAATTCGCTGGCCCAGTACGTCCCCAGCGCCAGCAACATCCGCCGCTACGCCGAGATCGTGCGGGAGCGCTCGATCCTGCGCAAGCTGGTGAGCGCCAGCGACGAGATCGCCACGGCCGCCTTCAACACGCAGGGCAAGCCGGTCGACAAGATCCTGGACGAGGCCGAACAGAAGATCTTCAACATCGGCGAAGAAGGCTCGCGCATGAAGCAGGGCTTCCAGGGCATGGACAGCCTGGTGGTGCAGCTGCTCGATCGCGTCCAGGAAATGGCCGACAACCCCAACGACATCACCGGGGTGCCGACCGGCTTCTACGATCTCGACCGCATGACTTCGGGCATGCAGGCCGGCGACATGATCGTGCTGGCGGCGCGCCCTTCGATGGGCAAGACCGCCCTGGCGATCAACATCGCCGAACACGTGGCCTTGAACGAGGGCCTGCCGGTGGCGGTGTTTTCGATGGAAATGGGCGCCAGCCAGTTGGCCGTGCGTATCGTCGGCTCGATCGGCCGCATCGACCAGATGCACCTGCGCACCGGCAAGCTGACCGACGCCGAGTGGCCGCGCCTGACGGAAGCCATCGAAAAGCTGCGCAACATCTCCCTGCACATCGACGAAACGCCGGGCCTCACCACCAGCGAACTGCGCGCCAATGCGCGGCGGCTCTCGCGGCAGTGCGGCAAGCTGGGGTTGATCGTCGTCGACTATCTTCAGCTCATGAGCGTGTCCAGCAGCATGAACGACGAGAACCGCGCCACCGCGGTGGGCGAAATTTCACGCGGGCTGAAAATGCTCGCCAAGGAACTGCAGTGCCCCGTCATCGCGCTGTCGCAGCTCAGCCGCGGCGTGGAGTCGCGTACCGACAAGCGGCCGATGATGAGCGACCTGCGCGAGTCGGGTGCGATCGAGCAGGACGCCGACGTGATCATGTTCATCTACCGCGACGACTACTACAACAAGGACTCCAAGGAGCCCGGCGTCACCGAGATCATCATCAGCAAGCAGCGAAACGGCCCCACGGGCACCGTCAAGCTGGCCTTCCTGAAGGAGATGACCCGTTTCGAAAGCCTGGCGTCGGGCAGCGGCGACTTCTAGGCGCAAGTCCCCACCGCTGGCGGCCAAGGCATAAACTGCGGCCATGGCGGCCCCCACTGCTCGCTGGCGCAGCCTGCTGCTGAGCCTGATTCTCCTGGCCCTGTTCGCCGGCGTTCCCGCACAGGAGCGGCGGGTGGTCTATGTCGCCCCTGTCGAGGGCGTCATCGACCTGGGTCTGGCGCCGTACGTCCAGCGCGTGATCGACGAGGCCACTGCCGCGGGTGCGGCCGCCGTCGTGCTGGACGTGAACACCTTCGGCGGGCGGGTCGACGCGGCCGTGCAGATCCGGGACACGCTGCTCAACAGCCGGGTTCGCACCATCGCCTTCATCAACAAGCGAGCGATCTCCGCCGGCGCGCTGATCAGCCTGGCGGCGCAGGATATCGTCATGGGCAGCGGTGGCACCATCGGCGCGGCCACGCCCGTGCAGGTGGGGCAGGGCGCGGGGGCGGCGCTGCCGGTCGAGGAAAAGACGATCTCCTATGTGCGCAAGGAATTCCGTGCCACGGCCGAAAGCCGCAAGCGTCCGCCGCTGCTGGCCGAAGCCATGGTGGATGCCGACGTGGTGATCCCGGGCCTGGTGGAAAAGGGCAAGCTGCTGACGCTGACGACCGACGAAGCGATTCACCACAAGCTGGCCGACGCGCGGGCGGACACGCTGGAGGAGGTGCTGCAGCAGTCGGGGTTGGCTGGCGCCGAGATTCGCCGCGTGGCGCCGAACTGGGCCGAGAACACCGTGCGGGCCCTGACCCATCCCGTCGTCAGCTCGCTGCTGGTCACGCTGGCCATGCTCGGCATCATCCTGGAGCTGCGCACGCCCGGCTTCGGGCTGCCCGGCGCGATCGGCGTCACCAGCCTTGGCTTGTTCTTGTGGGGCCACTGGCTGGTCCAGCTGGCCGGCTGGGAGGAAATGCTGCTGGCGCTGGCCGGCATTGTCCTGCTGGCTTTCGAGGTGTTCGTCATTCCCGGGTTCGGCATCGCCGGCGCGCTCGGCATCGTGGCCTTGCTTGCGGGCCTGGTCCTGAGCATGATCGGCTCGGGCAGTACCGCGCAGCTCATGATGCTGGTCAGCGCGCGTGTGGTCTTCTCGCTGCTGGTGGCGCTGGCCGGCAGCTTGCTGCTGCTGCGGTTCATGACGCGCCTGCCGATCGGCCGCCGGTTGATCCTGGACACCGGCCTGGCGTCGGCGCAAGGCTATGCCTCGGCGCCCGAGCGCGACGCGAGCTGGCTGGGCCGGCAGGGCGTGACGCGCTCGATGCTGCGCCCGGCCGGAATTGCCGAAATCGACGGTGAGCGGGTGGATGTGGTGTCCAACGGCGAGCTCGTCGAAGCCGGCGAGCCGGTCGAGGTCATCCGGGTCGACGGCAATCGGATCGTCGTGCGGCGCGGCCATCAGCCTGAAAGGAACGAGCCATGATCGGAATCGAAAGCGGCCTTGTCGGGGGCTTCGGGCTGCTTATCCTGGTGGTCGCGGTACTGGCGCTGCTGCTTTACCTCGTGCCGGTGCCGCTGTGGATCGCCGCCTGGGCGTCGGGGGCCTACGTCGGGCTGTTCACGCTCATTGCCATGCGCCTGCGCCGCGTGCCGCCCCACACCATCGTCACTGCGCGCATCAGCGCCGTGAAGGCCGGCATCGACATCCCCCTGAACGATCTCGAAGCGCACTTCCTGGCCGGCGGCAACGTGGTGCGGGTCGTCAATGCCATGATCTCGGCTGACAAAGCCAGTATCCCCCTGCCGTTCAAGCGCGCGGCGGCCATCGACCTGGCCGGGCGGAACGTGCTCGAGGCCGTGCAGATGTCGGTGCTGCCCAAGGTGATCGAGACGCCGCGCATCGCTGCCGTAGCCAAGGACGGCATCCAGCTGATCGTGGTCTCGCGCGTCACGGTGCGCACCAACATCGACCGGCTGGTGGGCGGCGCCGGCGAAGAGACCATCATCGCCCGCGTGGGCGAGGGAATGGTCAGCACCATCGGCTCGGCCAGCAACCACAAGAGCGTGCTGGAAAATCCGGACCACATCTCTAAGCACATCCTGAGCAAAGGGCTGGACGCCGGCACCGCCTACGAGATCCTCTCCATCGACATCGCAGATGTCGACGTCGGCGCCAACATCGGGGCCAAGCTGCAGATCGACCAGGCCGACGCCGACAAGCAGATCGCGCAAGCCAAGGCGGAAGAGCGCCGCGCGATGGCCGTGGCACTCGAGCAGGAAATGCGGGCCCGCGTGGTCGAGGCCGAGGCCGAGGTCCCCCGGGCCATGGCCGAGGCTTTCCGCCAGGGCAACCTGGGCATCATGGACTACTACCGCATGAAGAACCTGCAGGCTGATACCGAGATGCGAAACGAGATCGCCGGCGCCGGCGAGCAGCCGCCCGCCGCGCCTAAGAGGTAGCCGTCATGCAGTTCACCGGCTTGACCGAATTCCTGTTGTACGGGCTGCTGTTCGCTGCCATCCTGCTGTTCAATTTCGTGATCCAACGGTTGGGCCGGCAGGCGCGCAAGCGGCGGCTGGAAGAAGAGGCGCTGAAGGAAAGCACTGCGGCGGCGAGCGCGAAACGCCCGCTCGACGTGGCATGGGGCCGCGCGCCGCGAACCGAAGCACGGCCCCCGGCGGCCCCGGCTGTGACTGCGGCCGCACCCCCACCAGCGCGCACCGCCCAGGCGGCGCCGCGGCGCGCACGCTATCGGCAACTTTTCGCGTCCAGGCAGGACATCCGCCAAGCCGTCGTCGGCATGACCGTGCTGGGGCCTTGCCGCGCGCTGGAGCCGTACCGCCTGGACCAGCGCACAGATTGAACGCCGCGCGGCAGGGCTCAGGCGGAGCCTGCCCCATGTTCGCGGCATTCGCGCGCACAGCGACGGCAGGCCTCGGCGCATTGCTGGCAGTGGTCCATCTCGTGCTTGGCGCATTCGTCGCCGCAGGCGTCGCAGATTTCAGCGCACATGCGGCACACCGCAGGCACGTGCTCGCTGCCGCCCGACATGAAGGCGATCGCCAGCTGGCAGGCCTGGGCGCAGTCCATGTCGAGCGCAATGCAGCGGGCCATCGCCTTCACGTCGGGCTCTTGCAGGCAGCACGCCGCGCAATGATTGCAAGCCACCAGGCAGGCGTGGCAAGCCGCGATGCACTCCTGGTATTCCTCGTACTTCTCCTGGGACATGGCAACTCCTGGCAGACTGCTGCCGGTAGTTTACGAACGTGAAAAAGCCCCGGGGCGCCGCCGCGGGGCTTTCTTACACAGGAGCCGGTTGTTTACCTCGGGTAGCGGTGCCCTACAGCACTTCCGAGGCGAAGTCCGCCAGCCGGGAGCGCTCGCCCCGCGCCAGGGTGATGTGGCCGCTGTGCGGCCAGCCCTTGAACTTGTCCACAGCGAACGTGAGGCCCGAGGAGCCTTCGGTGAGATAGGGTGTGTCGATCTGCGCGAGGTTGCCCATGCAGATGATCTTGGTGCCCGGGCCGGCCCGGGTGATCAGGGTCTTCATCTGCTTGGGCGTCAGGTTCTGCGCCTCGTCGATGATCACGTACTTGTTCAGGAAGGTGCGGCCGCGCATGAAGTTCATGCTCTTGATCTTGATGCGGCTGCGGATCAGCTCGTTGGTGGCGGCGCGGCCCCACTCG
>JAKFEZ010000075.1:0-2135 GCA_036675435.1 Ramlibacter sp.
ATCCGCCTGTGCGCCAGCAGCGCCGCCATCAGCCAGTTCCTGCCGCCGCTGCTGGCCCGCTATGGCCAGCTGCATCCGCAGGTGCACGTCGACCTGGAAGAGCAGGTGTCGGAAGCGGTGGTGTCTACCCTGCGCGAGGGCCGCGCCGATGTGGCGGTGTTCGTCGAAGGGCCGGACACGGCCGGGCTGGACACCCACCTTTTCCGCGAGGACGAACTGGTGCTGGTGCTGCCCGGCAAGCACCCACTGGCGAGCTCGAAAACAGCCATAGCCTTTGCCGACACGCTGGACGAGGAATGGATCAGCCTGACCGCCGGCGCCGCCATGCTGCAAAAGCAGCAGCAGGCGGCCCTGGCGGCCAACCGCCCGCTCAAGCTGCGCATGCAGGTGCGCAGCTTTGACGCCGTGTGCCACATGGTGGCCTCTGGCCTGGGCATTGCGATATTGCCCAAGGGGGCCAGCCTGCCCATCGTCAAGGCCATGAAACTCAGCTGGCGGCCGCTGGCAGACAGCTGGGCGCAGCGCCGATTGCTGGTCGCCACCGGCGGCAACGAAAGCGACGCATCCATTGCATCGCTGGTCGACTTCCTGGTTCAGCCTTCGCAAAATGCGAAGGCCGCGCGCCGCAAACAGTAATGGACGCGAGGGGGCCGCAACCGCACACTATGCGGCCATGGACACCACTACATCTGCCAATCGCGGCCCGCTGGCCGGCCTCAAGGTTCTTGAACTCGGGCAACTGATCGCCGGGCCGTTTGCCGCCAAAACGCTGGCCGACTTTGGCGCCGACGTCGTCAAGATCGAACCGCCCGGCGCCGGCGACCCGCTGCGCAAGTGGCGCCTGCTCAAGGACGGCACTTCGGTCTGGTGGCAGGTGCAGTCGCGCAACAAGCGCTCGCTGGCACTCGACCTGAAAGACCCGCAAGCCCAGGACATCGTGCGCAAACTCGCACGGGACGCCGACGTGCTGATCGAGAACTTCCGGCCCGGTGCCATGGAGGGCTGGGGCCTGGGGCCCGACGAACTGCTCAAACTCAACCCGCGCCTGATCATGCTGCGCATCAGCGGCTACGGCCAGACCGGCCCCTACCGCGACCGCCCCGGCTTTGGCGTAGTGGCCGAGGCGATGAGCGGCCTGCGCCACCTGACGGCCGAGCCGGGCCGCGTGCCGGTGCGCGTCGGCGTGAGCATTGGCGACACGCTGGCCGCACTGCATGGCGTGATCGGCATCCTGCTGGCGCTGCACCATCGCACGGCCCACGGCGTCGGCCAGGTGATCGACGTGGCGCTGTATGAAGCGGTCTTCAATTGCATGGAAAGCCTGCTGCCCGAGTACAGCGCATTTGGCGCCGTGCGCGGCCCGGCCGGCAGCGCCCTGCCCGGCATCGCGCCCAGCAATGCCTACCGCTGCAAGGATGAAGGTTCGGCCGCCAGCGCCGGGCCGCCCCAAGCAAGGCCAGCCCCTATTTCGGGTGAAAGGGGCAGCGAAGTGCCGAAGGCTCGCGAAGCGGGGAGCGTGGGGGCCTATGTCTTGATTGCGGGCAATGGTGACAGCATTTTCAAACGCCTGATGGCCGTGATCGGCCGCGACGACCTGGCCGCCGACCCGGCGTTGGCCGACAACGCCGGCCGGGTGGCACGCGTCGCTGAAATCGACGAAGCCATCGGCCAGTGGGCGGCGCAGCGCACGGTCGATGAGGTGCTGGCAGCGCTCGACAAGGCCTCGGTGCCGGCAGGCCGCATCTACACGGTGGCCGACATCGCGGCCGACCCGCACTACCAGGCGCGCGGCATGCTGGACAGCGTGCAGATGGACGACGGCAGCACGCTGGCCGTGCCCGGCATCACGCCCAAGCTGTCGCTCACACCCGGTGGCCACCGGCGCAATGCGCCCATGCTGGGCCAGGATACCGAGGCCGTGCTGCACGAACTCGGCCTCACACCCGCACAAATCCAGGGCCTCAAGGACAAAGGCATCATTTCGTGCACTTCTTCAGGAGAAAATCAATGACAGACAACGTGCGCCGCGCCGGGCCGCCCCAAGCAAGGCCAGCCCCTATTTCGGGTGAAAGGGGCAGCGAAGTGCCGAAGGCTCGCGAAGCGGGGAGCGTGGGGGCCTATGTCTTGATTGCGGG
>JAKFEZ010000144.1:0-2124 GCA_036675435.1 Ramlibacter sp.
TGCCGCTTCGGCGGCACGATCTTGCCGACGCGGTTCATGGTGTAAACGTACTGGGCCATAGGGGGTTCTGGAATGCGGGGGGAAACCGTCGATTATCGTAGCCCTGGCATATGGGGCTGTATCGCCCCCTTTGCGACCGTCGGCGGAAGCGCTTTTTGCGCTACTTTTTAGGGCTGGCCCTTGCCCTCGACGCTGTTCTTCAGCGCGGCTTTGGCGACCTGGTCCAGCGCCTCATCCACCACATGCCGCTCGGCGACGATCTTGATCTGGCCCTGGGCCCGCAGGCGGTCCAGCGTGCGCCTGGACATGGAATGAGCCGTTCCCGCCAATGAGGTGAACATGAAAAGCGTCGCATGGGGGCTGGCCCAGGTGAGCTGGGCGCGGATCCACTGGTTGTTGACCATCAACTCGACCCAGGTGCCGGTGTGCATCTCGCCCGCCCGCACCGGCGCCGGCGCCGCGGCTTCTTCCTGCACCGCCTCGGGGCTGGCGACGCGCTCAGGCTCGAGCGCGTCGTCCGGCACATAGCCGGACTCCTGCGTTTCACGGCTGTCCAGCCACAGGGCGGCGACCTCCTCCAGGCTGTCGCTTATTTCCTGCCGCTCGGCCGCCTCCGCGGCGCTCTGGCTGATCGCATCGCGCCCTTCGTGCACGGCGGCGCGGTGGATGGTGATGAGGTTGTTGAAAAAGCGGGCCGTGAGCTCAGGCGGGTAATCGATGCGGTGCAGGCCTTCGCGCAGCTTGACCAGCAACCCCGGGATCATCTGGACCAGCCGCTTGGCTCGACCGCGAGTAGAGGTGCTCTTCTGCACGCTCCAGATGAGGTCGTCAACCATCGCGCGGTAGCCGTACGGGTCACTGGAGCCATCGACGCAGCTGAGCTCGGACTCAGCCACCACCTGTGCCCAGGAATTACGCAGGAAGTCGATGACGAAGTCCGCGACATCCAGACCCTCGGTGGCCTGGACGAACTCCGCGGCCAGTTTCTGCGCCAGCAAATTGCGCTGCTCGGCATGCAGCAGCGTGCGTGCGGCGTCCTCGCGGCGTTGCACGACGACCTGGTCGTGGTCCACCCACTTTTCCTGCAGGTGGTCCATCAGCTCGCCAAACGTGTCTGCGTCGACTACCTTGCTGCCGAGCCATTGCACCGAGTCTTCCACTGTCATCATGAAGCGGCGCCAGCCCGCCTCGCTCTCGGACGAGAACGCAAGACTGCGCTGCGTGATGCGGTCCAGGAACTGCCGCGCGGGGTGCGTTCGGTCGCTGAAGAAACGAGAGTCTTCCTTGGTCAGCTTGAGCACGGCCGGCTCGATGGCTTTGAGCTGGCGCTTGAATTCGGGCAACAGCCGCTGGTCTTGCGCCAAATTGTCGAACATGAGGCGAACCACCTCCTCGCCCAGCTGGAGGCCCAGATGCGGCGCTGCGGCATCGGCGGCAGCGGGCTCCGGCGCGGCCAGCATGTCCGGCGCGGCTGTGGGCGCGGGCGCCTTGGGGCGCCTTTCGAGCTTCTGGACGAGCACATCGACCTGCTTCATATCCTGCAACATCGCCATGGAAGCCGGCACGGTGTAGAGGAAATCCGGTCGCGGCCGGGCGTCCAGGTCGCCGGCCAGCAGCTTGCGCAGCCGATCCAGCGTCAGCAGCGTCTTGGAGATCGAATCGGCCACGGGCGAGCCGCTCGAACCGCGGCCTTTTTGCACCCGCCCGCCGATGGGCACCGCCGGCTCCACGCCGCAGGAGCGCAGGTAATCGGACAGCTCGCGATACATGCGGCGCAGGTTGGTGCCCAGCAGGCCGGCGGCGGGCGCAATCAGTGTTTCGCGCACATGAGCGTCGGGCACGTGGACTTGCAGGCATGACTGCAAGGCACGCACGAACGCCTCGGGGCGCAGGGGGTTCAGCCCAGGCTGGATGGTGCGCCAGCCCAGCAGTGTGCTCATCAACGCGTCCAACGCGGGCAGCGCGTCGTCGACAGCCAGGCTGACCTCCTGCTGGGCGCGGGCCACTTCGATGCTCTGGTCGAGCTCGTCGTCCTCGAAAAGGCGCAGGTCCTCGAAACGCAGCAGCTGGGTGTTGGCGAGTTCCTTGCCACCGCCTTCGTACACGATACGCGTGAGTTCGGCG
>JAKFEZ010000054.1:0-2108 GCA_036675435.1 Ramlibacter sp.
GCGGTGTGGTCGGCCATGTAGGAGCAGCTCGGGCAACCCTGCTCCCAGCCCGGACCGAACATGAAGTGCTGCACCATCAGCTGGCGGCGGCCCTCAAACAGGTCGGCGAGCGAGCGTGTGCCTTCGGGTGTGTCGAAAACATAGTTTTTCTCAACACGAACCCAGGGCAAGGCGCGGCGCTCGCTGGCGATCTGGTCACGCAGGCGTGTCAGTTCCTTTTCTTGTGCCAGCAATGTCTTGCGTTCTGCAAGCCACTGCTCCCTGGACACGACGGCGTGTTTCATGGCGTTTACTTTGGCAGTTGATGTGTTCATGGTTTTCTCCTTGACTCGATGAGTCGTTTGCATGATTTGCGTTGCGTTGGTCAATGCGCTGCCCGACCCGTGCTGGCAACAGGTGCGCTCGTTTTCGGCTGCGAGGCCGAATGGGGTTGTCAGCGCAAGGGCAATACCATGCCTTGCGCGCTGCGTTCTATGCGACCCTGGGCCGCCGCACGGCGCGGACTTTTCCGCTCTTTCCGCCGCCGCAGTAAAAGAGGTCTGCGCCGTCTGACTCCAGCCCGCTGACGCCGGCGCCGTGTGGCATCTGCAACCGCTCCAGCACGGCGCCGTTTCCCGGGTCGATGCGGCGGATTTCGCTGTCGTCGCCCTCCCAGGTGCCGTGCCATAGTTCGCCGTCCACCCAGGTCACACCGGTGACGAAGCGGTTGGATTCAATCGTGCGCTGGATGGCGCCTGTCTTCGGGTCGACCTGGTGGATCTTCCGGTCGCGGTACTGGCCCACCCACAGGCTGCCTTCTGCCCAGGTCAGGCCCGAGTCGCTTCCGCTGCCGGGTGCCGGGATGGTCGCCACCACCTTGCCGGTCGCCGGGTCAATCTTGTCGATGCGCGTCTCGGCGATCTGGTAGAGGTGTTTGCCGTCGAATGCGGTGCCGGCGTCGCCAGCGCATTCCAGCGCGCGCGTCTGCTCGCCACTGACGGGGTCGAAGGCAATCAGCTTTGCGCCGGTGGCGGCCCAGACGCGCTGGCCGTCGTGGGTGACGCCGGCGACGTCATTAACGCCGGAGAAGCCGTATTCGCGAACGATCTCGGCGGGGCGCGCCTTGGGTTCGGGTGTTTTCTTGAGGGTCTTGCTCGTCATCATTGCTCCTTGTCACGCTGTGAATCAGCGCCATGGAGACAACTCTATCCAATCGGCAGCGAAGCGGGGAGTAACAAGATCGTCGTGAATCCAGCCAGCGGCGGCGCCAGCCAGCGCTGCGCCCGTGCCCGGCCGATGGAGCGCACCCGTCCTTCGGTTTCAAGATCGGCGAGCGCCCGCTGCACGGTGCGCTGGCTTGCGCCCAGGGCCAGCGCCAGGGCCGAGGTGGACCAGGCCGCGCCGTCCGCGAGCAGCGCCACCAGCGACGCCTGATCGCCGTCAATAGGTGGCGCCAGCACGGCGACGTCACGATTGGCAAGCGGCTTCAGGATAAACCCCCGCTCGGTCGCTTCGATGGTTGCGAGGGTCTTGACCAGCGCGCGCAGACGGCCGATCTCTACCCTCAGGCGTGCCCTGTGCGTTTCGTCAGGATCCCTGGTGCGGAACGCAGACTCGATCAATGCCTCGCGGCCTGCATCACCGGGCCATGCCTGCGCCAGCAAGCGGGCCAGTGTGAACAGCACCGGCCGGCGTGCCAGCGACCGCCACTGATCACCGGAGCCCAGCCCGCGGCGGCAGGCATCGACCACCAGCGCGTCCGAGGCCAGGAGAGCCGAAACCTCTTCGAGGCGCAGTGCTTGTTCACCGTCGGTGGTGAGGCGCCGCGCCGCGGGGCGATCAAGTGCAACGCGCGCTTCGGTGACCTCGGCCATGAGTGCAGGAACCTGTGCGCGCTCAGCCGCCGCGTATGCGCGTGCCAGCGCCATCCGCGCGTCGCCGACGCGCAGCGAGCGCAGCGCCAGTTCGGCTGCGGTCAGTTCGGCCACGGCCCTCAGCGACGGAGGCAGGCCGCGCGCATCCAGCTGCGCCAGCGCGGCCGCTGCCTCGCTCAAGCGACCCAGCAACAACAGACGGCGCGCCGTGACCAGCCATGCCTGCAGCGCGTTGGAATTGTCGGCATGCGCCTC
>JAKFEZ010000208.1:0-12170 GCA_036675435.1 Ramlibacter sp.
GCAACACCGCCGCAGTCGATCGGCTCCTGCCAGCCGACGAAAGTCAGCCCGGCAACGGATGGCGGCGCGGCCACACCCTGGCACCAGACCGGCAGGCCGGTGCCCAGCACACCTTGCACATCCCTGACGACCCCGTCGCTCACCAGCGCGGCAACACCGCGCATTTTCATGCGCGCGCAGAGGATGTCGCCGAAGATGCCCGCATCCGTCACGCCCATGGCGCCCACCACTGCGACGCAGCCGGCCGGCATGCACTCAATGGCGGCACGGGTCGAAATCGGCGAGCTCCAGGAAGCCGGGGTCGCCAGGTCTTCACGAGCGGGAACAAAGCGCAGCGTGAAGGCGCGCCCGACCACCCGCTGCTGTCCGGGCGCCAAGGGACGCGTGCCGCGCAGCCACACGTTGCGCAGCCCCTTCTTGAGCAGCACCGTGGTGATGGTGGCGCTGGTGACGGCGGACAAGGCGGAGACGACGGCGGGGTCGAGCTCGAGAGATTCCACGTTCATCGGCTTTTCCTTGGGGAAGCTGGGGAAGATGCTAAGGCATCCGGCAATGGGCTGTGGCCGTGGCTTCAGGTCGCCATCGCTGTCGCCACGGCTTCGCCGACCCGGATGCCATCCACGCCGGCCGACAGGATGCCGCCGGCGTAGCTGGCGCCTTCGCCGGCGGGGTAGAGGCCGCGCACGTTCAGGCTCTGCAAGTTCTCGCCGCGGGTGATCTTCAGTGGCGACGAGGTGCGCGTTTCCACCCCCGTCAGCACCGCATCGGGCATGTCGAAGCCCTTGATCTTGCGGCCGAACGCAGGCAGGGCTTCGCGCAAGGCCGCGATCGCATAGCCGGGCAGGGCGCCGTGCAGATCTCCGAGCTTCACGCCCGGTTTGTAGGAAGGCTCGACCGCGCCTAGCTGGGACGAAGCTCGCCCGGCGATGAAGTCCCCCACCAGTTGGCCCGGCGCTTCGTAGGTGCCGCCGCCGAGCACGAAGGCCCGCGATTCCAGTTCGCGTTGCAGGGCGACGCCGGCCAGCGGACTGCCCGCACCAGATTCCCACCCCGGGAAGTCTTGCGGGTTGATGCCCACGACCATGCCCGCGTTGGCGTTGCGCTCGTTGCGCGAGTACTGGCTCATGCCGTTGGTCACCACCCGTTGCGGCTCGGAGGTGGCGGCCACCACCGTCCCGCCAGGACACATGCAGAAGCTGTAGACCGAGCGGCCATTGGAGGCGTGGTGCACCAGTTTGTAGTCGGCCGCGCCCAGCAACGGGTGGCCGGCATGGCGGCCCCAGCGCGCGCGATCGATCAGGCCTTGGGGGTGCTCGATGCGAAAGCCGATCGAGAACGGCTTGGCTTCCAGGAACACACCGCGGGCGTGAAGCATCTCGAAGGTATCGCGCGAGCTGTGGCCGAGTGCCAGCACCACGTGGTCCGCTCGCAGCTCGGCGAATTCGCCTGTGGCCTGGTCCAACACCGTGAGGCCGCGGACCCGTTGGCCCTGGGCGCCGTCTTCGATCAGCAGGTCGGTCACACGCTGGCTGAAACGGATCTCGCCGCCCAGCGCGATGATCTGCTCGCGCATGTTCTCCACCACCTTCACCAGCTTGAAGGTGCCGATGTGGGGGTGGGCGACGTAGAGGATTTCATCCGGCGCGCCAGCCTTGACGAATTCGGCCATCACCTTGCGGCCCAGGTGGCGCGGGTCCTTGATTTGGCTATAGAGCTTGCCGTCCGAGAAGGTGCCGGCGCCGCCCTCGCCGAACTGAACGTTGCTCTCGGGGTCGAGCACGCTCTTGCGCCACAGGCCCCAGGTGTCGCGCGTGCGCTCGCGCACCGGCTTGCCGCGCTCCAGCACGATCGGGCGCAGCCCCATCTGCGCCAGCACCAGGGCCGCAAAGATGCCGCAGGGGCCGAAGCCGACCACCACCGGCCGCTGCGGCAGAGGCGTTTGCGCCTGCACCGGCGCGCGCCATGCCATGTCGGGTGTGGACGTGATGTGGGGCTGGGCCGAAAACTTGTCGAGCAGGGCCGCTTCCCTGGCCGAATCGACCAGCGTCACATCCACGATGTACACCGCTGTCAGGTCGGCCTTGCGGGCGTCGAAGCTGCGCTTGAAGACCTCCACCCGGGCGATGTCGGCGGCCGGCAGGGCCAGCACGCGGGCCGCCGCGGAGTGCAGCACCGGCAGGGGGTTTTCGGCCTCCGCGAGGGTGAGCTTGATTTCGGAGAGTCGGATCATGTCGCGTCCTATGGCCCGTATCGATCAGGCAAATGGAAAGAGCGCGGATAATACCGCCCGTGAAGCCCGCCAGACCGCCGCTGGTGCAATCTGGGAAACCAGGCACTGGAGGAACGTCCGGACTGCACAGGGCAGCGTAGCAGGTAACACCTGTCCACCGTGAGGTGAGGATCAGAGCAACAGAGACGAGTCCCTTCGGGGCCGCACCGCAGGCGCAAGCCGAGGGTACGAGCCTTGAAGGGGGTGAAACGGGCAATCTCTACGCGCAGCAATACCAAGTAGGCCAGCGTCGATGTGGCTCCGCAGAGCTGGCGGGTAGGTAGCACCGAGCCGTTTGGCGACAAGCGGCCCAGAGGAATGGCGGTCACGCCCGGCGCCTTCGCAAGAGGGTGCCGGACGCCACAGAATCCGGCTTATCGGCGGACTTCACACTTTATTCAAGGGCAAGGCCGGGGCACAGGCGGCAGGTGAGCGCCGCGTACTCATCCATAATCGATTCCGTCTCAATCGCAATGCAAGGAGGCGGCGTATGTCAACGGGAACCTGGATCGTTCTGGCCCTGGCGGCCGTGCTGCTCGCATGGGCGGTGGCCATCTACAACGGCCTGGTGCAGCGGCGCAACCGCATCACCAATGCCTTCGCGCAGATCGACGTGCAGCTCAAGCGCCGGCACGACCTGGTGCCCAATCTGGTCGAAGTGGCGCGGCGCTACCTGGCCCATGAAGCCGCCACCCTGGAGGCGGTGACACGCGCCCGCGGGGCCGCCGTGAGTGCGGCCGCTGCAGCCCGCGAGCACCCCGCCAACGCCCAGGCCGTGATCGCGCTCGGCGTCGCCGAACAGGCGCTTGGCGGAAGTGTCGGGCGCCTGCTGGTGGTGGCCGAAGACTACCCCGAGCTCAAGGCCGACGCAGCGATGCGCTCGCTCGGCGAAGAGCTGACCAGCACGGAGAACCGGGTCGGATTTTCGCGCCAGGCGTACAACGACGAAGTGCTGGCATACAACGATGCGGTCGGGCAATTCCCGGCGCTGGTGGTGGCCCGCGTGCTGGGGTTCGATCCAGCGGGCATGCTGCAGTCGACCCAGAACGCCGCCGAGCGGGAAGCACCGCGCGTGGCGTTCTGAGCGCTGGCTGCCCGAAAGCACCAAGCGCATGCGCTTCTTCGAACACCAGGACGCCGCCCGAGCCGAGACATTCCGCCTGCTGTCGCTGTTCGCCCTGGCCGTCACGGCCACCGTGCTGGGCGTGCACGCGGCACTGGCGCTGGGCTGGTGGCTGATTGCTGCGTTGTCGCCCATCGATCTGCCTTTTCCGCGCCTCTTCTTTTCCGTCAACGTCGGAGTCACCCTCATGCTGGTGCTCGGCGGCTGGTGGATCGAGACGTCCAACCTGCGCATGCCCGGTGGGGCCCAGCGGCTGGCACGGCGCATCGGCGCCCGTGAAGTGCGGCCGCAGGTGGCCGAGGCGGAGCGGCGCTTTTGCAACGTCGTGGACGAAGTCTGCATCGCCGCCCACATGGCCAGGCCCGAGCTGATGGTGGTGCCGCGCGCGCAGGCGATCAATGCCTTCGCCGCCGGCTGGGACGAGGGCGATGCGGTGCTGGCCGTCACGCAGGGCGCACTGGACTGCCTGACGCGCGAAGAACTGCAGGGCATGGTGGCCCACGAGTGCAGCCACATCCGTGAGGGCGACACGCGCCTGAATATGCAACTGGCGGGCATGGTCTTCGGGCTGGAACTGGTCTGGAGTTTCGGCGCCGCCACGCGCGAGCGTGGCGGGCTGCTTGCGCTGGTCGGGGGCGCAGTGATGGCCATGGGATCTTTCGGCTGGTATGCCGGGCGTTGGCTGCAAGCGGCCGTGGCGCGCCAGCGCGAGCTGCTGGCCGATGCGCGCGCCGTGCAGTGGACGCGCAGCCGCGACGGCCTCGGCGGCGTGCTGCGCAAGGCGTTGACGCAGCAGACGCATGCTGCTGCGCGCGGCAAGGCACTGGACCCGGAAGCCGACCCGGCATGGCTGCCGGCTTTCCAGCATCTGCTGCTGGTCGAAGAAGTGGCGCACGCCGGCCGCCGGTTCGATGCCCATCCGCCGCTGGACCTGCGCATCCGCAAAATCTACGGGCGCTCCATGCCGGCCCTGCCGCTGCCCAGTACCGGAGCACCGGCCGTGTTTTGAGGAAGGGCGGCCGGCACGCTCAGCAATTGCGGCTGGGCATGGACGCCGATATGCCAGGTGCTCGACCGTGCGCGGCTTCTTGACATTCGATTCGCCCTTGACTACACCAGCAAGGTGCCTGTCGAACCCCATCGTCCAAGCTGAAAGAAGTGAATGAACCAGCCCACCGCCTCCATCCACGAAATCGCGCCCGACACCTACCGCATCAGCGTGGCCATGCCGCCGTCGCTCATTCCCGGCGGTTTCTCCTTCAACCAGTACCTGCTGGTCGACGACCAGCCGCTGCTGTTCCATACCGGTCCGCGCAGGCTGTTCGGGCTGGTGCGCGAACAGATCGACAAGGTGATGCCGGTTTCGAAACTGCGCTACGTGGCGTTCTCGCACGTCGAGGCCGACGAATGCGGTGCGCTGGCCGATTTCCTGGCTGCGGCGCCCCTGGCCCAGCCGGTGTGCAGCGAGGTCGCGGCTCTGGTTTCCGTCAGAGACATGGTGGATGTCGAGCCGATCGGGATGGCCGATGGACAGGAACTGTCCCTGGGCCGCCATACGCTTGCCTGGCAATCCACGCCGCACCTGCCGCACGGCTGGGAGTGCGGCTATCTGTTCGACAAGACCGGCCGCACCTTGTTCTGCGGTGACCTGCTGACCCAACCCGGCACGGGCGGAGAACCGCTGGTAGAGGGCGACGTCCTCGGGCCGAGCGAAGCGTTCCGCCACCAGCTGGATTATTTTTCCCACAGCGAAAATGCGCCCGCACTGATCGAGAAGCTGGCCTACCTCGAGCCGCGCGTGCTGGCCTGCATGCACGGCAGCGCATGGACGGGCGACGGCGCCGGCATGTTGCGGGAGCTGGGCCGGGCGCTTGCCCATTAGAGGCGACGGCCTCAGCAGCCCTGCAACTGACCCTGCTTGAGCTGGCGCGCGCGTTCGGCCGTGGCCGGATGGCTGCTGAACAGGTTGGCCAGGGCGCTAGCGCCCGCGTCCGGCGAAGGGGCTCTGCCGGCGTGCTCCTCTGAAGCGGCCTTGGCATCGCGTGCTTGCTCGATGCCCAGCAGCAGATCGGCCATGGGTGCCGTGGGCAGCCGGGCCTTGCGCATCAAGGCCGCGGCGAAACAGTCGGCCTCCCTCTCGTGGCTACGCCGGTAGGCCATGCCGGTCAGCAAAGAGCCGCCGATCGACACCAGACTGGAGACGTCGCCCAGCGCCAGGCCCAGGCCGACGTTGAGCACCGCCTGTTCGACCAGCATGCGGGTGGTGTGGCGGTACATCACATGGCCGATCTCGTGGGCCAGCACGCCGACCAGCGCGTCGTCGGCTAGCGCCTTCTGCGCCGCCGCCTCGACCAGGCCGTCGGTGAGCACGATGGCCCCGCCCGGAA
Source organism: Ramlibacter sp. (assembly GCA_036675435.1). GTDB lineage: Bacteria > Pseudomonadota > Gammaproteobacteria > Burkholderiales > Burkholderiaceae_C > Ramlibacter. The sequence continues at coordinate 5,780 of JAKFEZ010000208.1, forward strand.
GGGCGAACGCGTTGGCGCCGAGGCCCGAACGGAACGACAGCGTCAGGGGCGGGGCGTAGCCGCGGTAACGTTGCCAGCTCGGATCAATCTCGCCGGCCAACGCGTCGAAGCGGGCCCGTAACTCGGCCTGTCGCGCGGCCGGCAACTTGCTCGGCTTGAGCAATTGACTGTCGAGATCGGCGAGCGCGCGCTGCGACAACGCGGTTTCCCACGCCAGCGGGACCTGGCGCGTCACCTGGGTCGCAGCCCAGGGCGTGCCCCAGCGGTAGAAAGCGCCCAGCGCCAGCACGGCGACGACCAGCACCGACAGGAACACCGGCCAGCGCGTCTGCATGCGCTGGGCCAGGGGGGGCCGATCGCCGGCCGCAGCCACTTGCGCTTGCCAGAGCGCCACGTCGTCTATTTCCAGGCTGCCGTGTTCGCGCAGATCGATCGCCAGGGTACGCGGCGCGCGGCCATTGCTCCAGGCCTCGGGCCAGCCGATCTGCCGCGATTCAAGTTCCAGTGTGCGGCTCGGGGAAGCGAGTTCATGCAGCCGCAGGCATGGCCCGCCGGGCGTCGGGCGCAGGCTGACCAGCACCTCGCGCGCCTGGCTGCTGCGCCCGTCGAACCAGCGGCCGCGAATCGGCTGCGTCATGTCTAGCCGATCAGGTCCAGCCCGACCGCATCGGCGACGGCGTCGCCCAGGCCATCCTGCTGGCGCGACAACTGCCCCACCAGCTGGTCGAGGCCGCCCTTGACGTGCAGCGTGACCGATTCGGTTTTCATGCGGTACTCGCTGACCATCGCGAAGGGCCGGTAAAAGCCCAAGGTGAGCAGAGCGAGCAACATGTTCTTCACCCGCAGCAGCACGTAGTGGCTGGCTTTGAGCTTGCACCGGAAGCGCGCGATGCTGCTCACGCCGGCGTTGTTCCAGACCAGCTGGAACATGCGTGCCTCGCGGTAGGCGCGGGCCGGCGCCGAGGCGAGGAACATGCCGAAGATGAACGCCACCACGCCCACGGCCACCATCAGCATACGGCCCAGGCGCGTCGCGCTATCGGCAGCGGACGCGAAGGAAAAGGCCACGGCCCCGGCAATGATGGCGAACACCACGGCGCTGACCAGCAGCACACCGAGCGTGGCCAGCCAGATGCGCACGAAATCGCGATAGGCCGGCTTCCAGCGGCCGGCCGCGGCGCCGACGAAGGCGCGTGACACCAGCAGGCTCTTGTAATTGAATTCCAGGCGGATGATGCACAGCAGGGTGACGACCAGGCCCCCGGCGAACAGCAGCCAGGCCAGCGCCGGAATGGCCGCCAGCAGGCGGGCGCCGCCACCGGGTTTGCCCGCGCCCGCAAAATTCAGGGCCAGCGCAGTGAAGGCAGCCGCGACGACGATCCAGGTCAGGGCGATCGCGAATACCGGCCAGCTGGCCTTGTAGACCTCCCCCCAGCTGGCGGCGAACCGCAGCCGCACGCCGCGCCAGCGCGTCGCGCCGAGCCGAAAGCGCATCGCGCTCGCCCACAAGTACGGCGCCAGGCCCGCGACGGTCAGCAGGATCAGGGCGACCGCGGTGTCCTGTCCTGTTTCGGCGGCCAGGTTGAACGCCAGGTAGACCCCCACCAGCAACAGAAACCCGAACACCATCTTGCGCTGCTGCGCCGTGAATTCCAGCGGGCTGCCCGCCACCATCGTATGGCTGTAGAAATACTGGGCGGTGCGCCGCCGCGCGAACGGCGTGTACAGGCCCAGCGTGACGATGGTCAGCAGCAGGTTGACGATCCAGACACGGAAGAACTCGCCGCCCGAGCCGGAGAACTCCAGGTCGAAAGGCTCGATGCCCGGCCCGAGGCCGCGGGTGTCGATCCGGTGCGCCGAAGGGTCGGCCACGGGTGCCCGTGCGCCGGGCAGCGGGCTGTCGTTCTGCATCTTTTGTTTTCCTCCGGGGTGCGCGGGCCAGTGTAGCTAGAAACGCTCGCCGGGAAGAAGGTAGCGCCACTGCGAAGGCGGCAGGCCGGCCATCGGCAAACGGCCCAGCCTGATCCGCTTGAGGGCCTGCAGCCGCAGGCCGACTTGCGCGCACATCCACTCCACCTGCCCGGGCAGGATGCCCTTGAACGCGAAACGCAGGCGGGTCTCGCTTTGCCAGCTCACTTTGGCCGGCGGCAGGGGCCGGCCGTTCCACGCCAGGCCGTGGCACAGGCGCGCCAGGCCATCCGGCGCGATCTCGCCGGCCACTTCAGCCACCAGCTCCTGTTCGACGTGCGCGGCATCCTCGGTGAGCTTGCGCACGATGCGATGGTCCTGGCTGTACACCGCCAGGCCACTCGCCGGGTCGGGCAGCGCCATCAGCGCCGCCACTTCGTGAAAATGCCGCTTCACGCTGCGAATGCCGGAGCGGTCTTCAGGGGACCGGTTGGCCGGCACCAACAGCCGGCGCGCCTCCTGGTACGAGATGCCCACGGGCTTGTGCAGCAGCAGCGTCGCAGGCTCCAGCGTCGCGGTGCTGGCGCCCGCGTCGAGCTCGACTCGCTGGCCGCTGACGCGGAAGTGCGGCTCCTCGACGATCACGCCGTCGACCCGCACCCAGCCGCCCTCGATGTACTGCTCGGCCTCGCGGCGCGAGCAGGGCACCATGGCCGCCACGTGTTTGGCCAGCCTCACCGGCTCGGTCATGGCGCGGCCCTCAATCGCTGCCCTGGCCCAGGCCCATCGATTCGATGCGCTGCACATGGGCCAGCAGCGAGCGCTTGGCGACCGGCCACATGCGCGGCGGCACGTCGTCGTACGCCAGCTCGACCCAGTCTTCCAGCGCGCCTTGCGGCCGGGCTTGCATGGCGGCGCGGACTTTGGCCTCGCGCTTCAGGCGGTGCGACTTGAGATGGGCGATGGCCTGGGCCGCGGAGCCCAGCACGTGGCCGTGCGCCGGCAGGATGAATTCGATGGCGTGGCGCGCGCAGGCGGCGGTGAGGGCGTCCAGCGACTCCAGGTAGTCGGTCATGTCGCCGTCCGGCGGGTCCACCACCGTGGTGCTGCCGTTGAGGATGTGGTCGCCGGAGAACAGCAGCCCGTCTTCGAGCAGGGCCAGGCACAGGTGATTGGCAGCATGGCCGGGCGTGTGAATGACTGCCAGCGAATGGCGCCGGCCGCCGCCCTCCAGGACCAGCACTTCGCCGTTCGCCGCGGTGCGATCGGGCGTGAACTGGCTGCCGGCGCGGGCGGTGGGCGCCGAAGGCAGGCCGAGGATCGGCGGCTTGCCGGCGCACATTGCCTGCAGCGGGCGCGCGCCAGGCGCATGGTCCGGATGGGAATGGGTGCACACGATCAGCCGGATGTCGCCGCCGGCCGCACGCCACAAGCGCTCGATGTGCTCCGGCTCGTTGGGGCCGGGGTCGATCGCCAGGTAGCCGGTGGCCGGGTCGCCGACCAGGTAGCTGTTGGTGCCCGGCCCGGTCATGACACCGGGGTTGGGCGCGGTGATGCGCGTCACGTTCCTGAGCAGGGGCACGGCCTGGTCGCAGCGCCAGTCGAGGTGGTGAACCGCCTGGCCATCGGGGCTGACCAGCGCCAGCTCGCCGAACGCCATCTCGTGTTCCATGTAGCGTACATCGGCGCCGTTGAGCAGCCCGGCGCGCGGACAGCTGGTCCACAGCGGCTGCTCGCCGGCGCAAGCCTGCAGCACTGCGTCAACCGACTCGAACTTCGCCAGTCGCTCCAGGGTACGAATGGTCGGGAAGATCATGAAGAAGCTGCCCGCGGCGTGGCGCGCCAGCGCATCGGCCGGCCGCACCCAGACCGGCTCGAACTGCTCGGATTCGTCGGCCACCGGCTCCTGGCCGGCGGGCATGCGGGCCACCAGGAAAGGCACGTCGAACCGGCGCGGCAAGTCGCGGTCGGTGATCCAGTGGGCCAGCACGTAAACCTGGTCGGCCGCGAGGCTCAGGCCCTGGGCCTGGCACTGCGCCAGCAACGGCTGGTGGCGGTCGAGCGCGGCGACATCCCGCGCGTCGGCCGGGCTGCCATCGGGGCGGCGCGCCAGCAGCACGCCCAGTTCCTCGAAGCTCTCGCGGATGGCGGCAATGGCCTGGGTCAGGCGCAGGTCGTCCTGCGTGGCGCGTCGCCTGGCCAGCGCATGGCCGGCGGCGTCGGCGGCATCGATGCCGCCGCCCGGGAACACATAAGCGCCGGGCGCGAAACTGGCGCCGGGCGAGCGGCGCGTCATCAGGACCTCGACGCCGCCGGCCCCGTCGCGCAGCAGCAGCACCGTGGCGGCAGGGCGGGTCGGGGCGGGTTCGAACTGGGCGTGCAAGAGTTGGGAGGGGCGGACCATGCCCGCATTATCCGCAGCGCGCGCCCATCGCGCCGCGCGTGTTCAATCTTCTGGCGTCACGCCCAGGGCAACCAGGAAGCGCGCCACCATGTTGTAGGTGGCGATGGCGCTGGTCAGCTCGACGATTTCGGTGGTGTCGAAGCGTTCGCGCAGCTGGGAGAACAGCGCTTCTTCGACCTTCACGTCGAGCGTCATCTGGGCGGCGTAGCGCACCACCAGGGCTTCGTCGGCGCCAAGTCCGGCCGCCGGCGCCGCGCGTGGCGTGGCCACGAAAGCGGCCAGCGCATCCAGCTCGGCCTGGGTGCCGCCAGCTGCCAGGAAGTCGGGTGCGTGGTGGTGGTACTCATAGCCGGCGCCGGTAAGCAGCGCCACGGTGCAGATGCCGAGTTCGCGCAGCTTGCGGCTGGCGCCCAGGCCGGTGCGCACGTTTTTCAGGTAGACGTTCCAGCCGCGCGCCAGCGGCTCGCTCCAGAGCAGCGCGCGGTCGAGATTGATCAGGGTTCCGCCGCGCCGCGCCAGGATGGCGTCCACCAGCTCCTGCGGCTGCGGTTTCTGTTCGGGGGTCCAGTCGGGAATGCGCATGAAAGGGGGCTCCTGGTTCGATGTTTCGAGCATACGCCCGCTGGCGGCAGCGCTGCTGCGCAGATAATCGCCGCATGCGCATCCGCTTCACCAAAATGCAGGGAGCCGGCAACGATTTCATCGTGCTCGATGAAACCCGGGGGCTGCTCGGGCTGACCCCTGGCCAGTACCGATATCTTTCGGACCGCCATTACGGCGTCGGCGCAGACCAGGTCTTGTCGGTGCGTGCCTCGCCACGAGCCGGCGTCGACTTCGAGTACGTCATTCACAACGCCGATGGCGGCGAAGTGGAGCAGTGCGGCAACGGCGCGCGCTGCTTCGTGCGCTACCTGCGCGACAAGGGACTGATCCAGGGCGACCGAGTCAGGGTGCAAACGCTGTCCGGCGTCATCGAGCCGCGCCTGAACGCCGATGGACGGGTCACGGTGGACATGGGAGCGCCTTTGTTCGAGCCGGCGATCATCCCCTTCGACATGGCGGGGCTGTCGCCCCAATCCGACGGCGACTGGGAGCAGTGGCATCTGGCGCTTGGCGCCAGCGCCGATTCCGCTATTATTTCTGTAGCTATCCTGTCCATGGGCAATCCGCACGCGGTGCAACTGGTGGCCGACGTCGACCAGGCGCCCGTGCAGACGCAGGGTCCGCTGATCGAGCACCATCCGCGGTTTCCCAGCCGGGTCAACGCCGGGTTCATGCAGGTGGTGGACCGCTCCAGCGTGCGGCTGCGGGTCTGGGAGCGTGGCGCGGGCGAGACGCTGGCCTGCGGCACCGGGGCTTGCGCGGCCGTGGTGGCCGGCGTGCGGCTCGGCCGGCTCGACGCCCGCGTGGACGTGCAGACCCGCGGCGGCATGCTGACCATCGAATGGGCCGGCGCCGGGCCGGACGGAATGGCGCCGGTGTTGATGACCGGGCCGGCAGTCACTGTGTTCGAAGGCGAAATTGAGGTACCCGATTCACCATGAAAACCGATGCCATGAACCCGATCACCGAAGACGATATCGCCAATTACCTGGCCAACACGCCCGACTTCTTCGCCCGCCATGCCCAGTTGCTGGCGTCGGTGCAGCTCACCAGCCCGCACGGCAACCGGGCGGTGAGCCTGCAGGAGCGGCAGGCCGAGATGCTGCGCGAGAAGATCAAGGCGCTGGAGCATCGCATCATGGACATGGTGCGGCATGGCAACGAGAACGTGATCATCGCCGACCGGCTGCATCGCTGGGCCCGCAACCTGTTCCAGGTGCAGTCGGGCCGGGCGCTGCCGGCCACCATCGCGGCTGAGGTGCGCACCCAGTTCATGGTGCCGCAGGTGGCCATCAAGGTCTGGGACGTCGACAGCCGCTACGGCGGCGAAGTGTTCGCCGAAGGGGTGAGCGACGATGCCAGGACTTTCGCCTCGTCGCTGACCCAGCCCTATTGCGGCGTCAATTCGGGTTTCGAAGCCGTGAACTGGCTCGACGACACGGCCATGGCGATGTCGCTCGCGCTCATCCCGCTGCG
>JAKFEZ010000077.1:0-11994 GCA_036675435.1 Ramlibacter sp.
GCCTTCCCGGATGCCCTGTTCGATGAAATCGATCACGCGGTCGCGCTGCGCCGCACTTACCAGCGGCCCCAGCTTGCTGGTTTCGTCCAGGCTCGGGCCGACGCTGAACCGCGCCACCGCGGCTTGTGCCAGCGCCTTGACCTCCTCGTAGCGGCTCTCGGGAACGAGCATCCGGGTATGGGCCGAGCAGGTCTGGCCGCTATTGAGCAGGCAGGCGGACACGGTGCCCTTCACGGCGGCTTCGAAGTCGGCATCGGGCAAGACCACGCTGGCCGACTTGCCGCCCAACTCGAGCGTGACGCGCTTGACGCTCTGGCTGGCCAGTTCGGCAACACGCTTGCCGGCGCGGGTGGAGCCGGTGAAACTGACCATGTCCACTTCGGGATGAGTGGCCAGCACCTCGCCCACCACCGGCCCTGCACCATTGACCAGGTTGAAGACGCCGGGCGGCAGGCCGGCCTCGTGGATGACCTCGGCCAGGATGATGGCGTTCAGCGGCGCAACCTCGCTGGGCTTGAGCACCACGGTGCAACCCGCAGCGAGCGCCGGCGCCACCTTCAGCGTGATCTGGTTTAGCGGAAAGTTCCAAGGGGTGATGCAGCCCACTACTCCGATCGACTCGCGCACCACCAGCGAATTGCCGACCTTCTCCTCCCACTCCATTGCCCGGGCCACCTTGGCGAAGTTGGCCCAGTTCCAGACCGGGCCGCCGACCTGCACGGCCCGAGCCAGCTTCAGCGGCATGCCCACCTCGCGGGAAATGGTGGTCGCCAGTTCGTCGGTTCGCGCTTTCAAGCCCGCAGCGATCTTGTCGAGATATTGCGCCCGCGTTTCTACAGGCAGCGCTGACCAGGCATCGAAAGCCTTGCGCGCGGCCAGGACGGCCTGGGTCGCTTCGTCGGCCGTGCCGGCGGGCACGGTGGCGATCACCTCCTCGGTACTGGAATCGTGAACCGGGAAGGTGTCGCTGGACGTGGCCTGCTGCCACTGGCCGTCGATGTAGTGGGCGGAATGTTTGTTCATGAGCTTTAGTGCTTGTTGCGCGTTGATTATGCGGTAAATTGCATGTTGCTCAGCCCGGCGGCAGCGTCTGACAAAATGCGCCTCGTCAGGAACCAAAGACCTCGTCGCTCACCGCAAATAGAATGAACTTCACGATTCGTTACCAACTCGTTGATTTTTAATGTTGTTTTCCGTTAACTGTGTCACGCAGTTTGCTTGCACTTTGGCGTAACGCCGAATAACTTGCAGGTGGGATCACAAATTTGTTTCCTCCCGGGGAACAAAACTACATTTATGCGTTGGCTCAAGCCGAATCTGAGAAGCAGCATTTACAGCCTGCTGGGCAACCCGGTGGCGCCGTCCGAGTCCATTCTCGAGAACGGCACGGAAGACATCCGTGAGTCGATGCTCGACGTGCTGGGCGATTCCGGTCCCCGGCATTTCCCCCAGATCACCCGCCGCATCCGCTACGCCAACGACATCCAGGCGCTCTGGTACCTGCGCGGCGATTTGATGGCCGCGCTGGCCAGCATGCACGGGGAGATGGCGGCGCGCGAGAAAGTGGCCTCGATCACAGGCCAATTCCAGGGTCTGCTGCCCAGCGGCCTGGGCTCGCGGCCGAGCCCGCTGCGTGGCTGATCCGAACGCGCTGCTCCGCCGATAGCGCGCGCCCTTGCCTCGCCGGCAGCTCAGTGCCGGTGACCCCACAGCACAAAAGCGTCCCGCCCTTCGATGGCCAGGTGCACCTTGGCGCCCACCGGCAGCGCCACCTTGGTCGGCACATGGCCGAACGGCAGGCCGGTGAAGACCGGCGCCTTCACCTGCGTCCTGAGCCAGTCGACGACGGTCTGAAGGCGAAAGCCCTTGTCGTGCGGCACCGGCTTGTAGTTGGTGAAGTGCCCCAGCAGAATCGCCTTTTGCCGCCCCAGCACGCCCGCGTACAGCAGCTGGGTCAGCATCCGCTCGACCCGATAGGGATGTTCGTGCACGTCCTCCAGGAACAGGATGCCGCCCTTGATGTCGGGCATCCAGCGCGTGCCCACCAGGCTGGCGAGGATGGCCAGGTTGCCGCCCCACAGCTCGCCCTTGAGCTCGAGCGGCTGGTCCTGGGCCTCCGTGCGGGGTAGTTGCCAGCCAGTTCCTTCGCCCTGCCCGCCTACCAGGTCCTCGAAGCAGGCCTGCATGATGTCGTCGGGCTCGCCCTCCACCCCGAAATCCTCGCCCACCGCCGGGCCCGACCAGGTCACGGCGCCGGTCTCGGCCAGCACGGCATTCTGGAATGCGGTGAAGTCGCTGAGACCGACGAAGTGCATGCCGCCGGATACTGCCTTGGCGATTGCCTTGTACTTGATACCCGGCAGGATGCGCGTCAGGCCATAGCCGCCGCGCGTGATCACCGCGACGTCGGCCCCGCTGGCCGCGGCGCGGTGAATGGCCGCCAATCGGGTCTCGTCGTCACCGGCAAACCGCATGTGCCGGGCGAACACCGCTTCATCGAGTTCGACCTGGTATCCCAATGCTGTCAGGCGCTGCGCGCCGCGGCGGATCACGGACTTGTCGCGCACCGCGCTCGAAGGCGAATAGATGTAGATATTCTTTTTCACGGGCGGAAGTATCCCACCGCCGCGCGGGCGACCTGCTCGCCGTGTTCGGGAACGAAATGGCCAGCCTGCGCCAGCACCATGGGCTCGGGGCAGCCTCGCAGGTTCTCGCGCAGGGCCTGCATCACGAAAAGCCCGAGCACCGGGTCTTGCGCGCCCACCGCCATCAGGCTCTGGCCTGACCACTCCTGCGCCCAGAATTCGCGTGCCTGCCTGGACACCTCGGCGCCGTCGGCGTCGGGCCGATCCGGCACCATGGCCGGAAAAGCGCGCAAAGCGGCCCGGTGGCCACGATCTGGAAAGGGCGCGTTGTAAGCGGCGCATTCCGCGGCGCTCATCTGCGGGTTGCCGCGCGAGAGCAATCGGGCCACGTCGAACTCCGGGTTCTTCGCGCACATCTCGCGCCAAGCCAGAAAGCCCGGGCTGAGGGGGGCGTCCCCGGTGCCCAGGGTCGTGTTCATCACCAGCAAACCGCCAAAGCGCTCGCGTGCGGCCATGGGCAGCGTCAGGCCGAGCAGCCCGCCCCAGTCTTGTACCGCCAGCACCACGCGGCACAGGTCGAGCCGCTCGACGAATTCCAGCAACACCTGCCGATGGGCGCTGAAGGTGTGGAACGAATCCTTCTTGGGTTTGTCGCTCTTGCCGAAACCAATCAAATCCGGCGCCACGACGCGATGGCCGGCGGCCAGGAAGACAGGAATCATCTTGCGGTACACATAACTCCAGGCAGGATTGCCATGCAGGCACAGCCACGTGAGCGGCGCGTCGCGCGGGCCTTCGTCCAGGTAATGCATCCGCAGGCGCGCCAGTGAGGGCAAGTCGCTCAGGTAACGCGGCGACCACGGATAGTCGGGCAGATCCGCAAAGCGCTCGTCGGCCGTGCGCACGGCATCGTCGCGCAATGGCTGGGCGGCGTTGCGATCCTCATCCCGCCGGGCCTTGAAGAACGCACCCAGCAGCGCGCTGCAATCGGCTTGCAGCACACCGCCTTGCACCGACGTCTGGTGATTCAGGCGCTGCTGCGCGAACAGGTCGATCACCGAGCCGGCGGCACCGGTCTTGGGATCCGGGGCGCCGAACACCACCCGGCCGAGCCGGGCATGCAGCATCGCGCCGGCGCACATGGCGCAAGGCTCCAGCGTGACGTAAAGCGTGCAGCCGTCCAGGCGGTAGTTGCCCACGGCTTTCGCGCCCGCGCGCAGCGCGGCTATTTCGGCGTGGGCCGTAGGATCGTGGCTTTGCACCGGCGCATTACGCCCGCTGCCGATCACCTCGCCGCCGCGCACCAGCACCGCGCCGACCGGCACTTCGCCGGCGTCCGCTGCCATGCGGGCCTGCTCCAGGGCCAGGCGCATGAAGGCTTCGTCATTCATGGCGGACATGCGAGCCAGTTGCGCAGGGCGTGCCGTCCGGCTACTTGATGTCGTCCGGCATGGGGCGCTCCTGCATGGAGCCCTGCACCGCCTGCTGCACCTGCCGGATCTGCTGCTGCGGCGTGCCGCTGGGCACCACCACCGCCTCGGCGGTAGAGGGCGTGGCGGGGGCGTTGACCGCGCCGGACGCTGCGCCCAGCTGCTTTCTGGCCAGCACGCCGACAACGGCCAGCACGACCAGCAGACTCACCATGCCCAACACCAGTTTCATCCTAGCCTCCCAGACCCAACCGGTCCATCCATCCTGCCAATTCGCGCTCGCGCTCGTTGCCGGCGGCGTAGCCGGCTTTCAGTGCCGCATGCGACTCAGGCCGATGCTGATTGATCTTGAGCTTGCACTGAAACTCCAGCACGCGCAGCTCGAAGCCGACGATGCCGGCCAGCATCTTGTGTGCGAATTCCTCGCCCAGTCCGCGCCACTGCTCGGCATAGGGCGGCTCGTGGTCGCCGATCAGTTTCTTCAGCAGCCGGTCCTTGGCCAAAGGGTCTTCGACCAGGCGAGCTTCGACCTTGCAATGGACCGCGAGGTAGTTCCAGCTCGGCACTCGGGCCAAGTCCGGGTAGACCTTGGGCGAGAGGTAGGCGTGCGGCCCGAGGAACGTTGCCAGTGCGATCGGCCGCGCCTGCAGGTAGCGCCAATGCGGATTGGGCTTGGCGCAGTGGCCCCACAGCGTGAAGCCCTCGCCCTCCTCGTCCAGGTGCAGCGGCAGGTGCGTGACGAAAGGCAGGCCGTCGTCGTCGGTGGAGATCAGGCTGGCGAAGGGATGTGCGCGCATCAGCTCGCCGGCCAGCGCGGGGTCGGTGGAGCGGAACTGCGGAGGCTGGTACATGCGGCCGATTGTGCCGCAGGTACAGGCGCTCTCGCTACTGCCACTCGACATCCATGGATGGCCGACGTTTTGTGATGGTACTTCTCGGGCCAACTCACACGGTCGTAGATCGACTACTGTTCCTTCTTGAACAAATCCTGGAAGATGAGCGGTCCCCAAGTGCGGCCGCGTGCGTGCACCAGCGCGCCACCCTCGTTGAGCTTTCCCAGCTTGACGGGTGCGAACCCGAGTTGCCTGGCCAAGGCCGCCACGGGAGCGGTCGCGTCCTCGTCGTCGCTCGATAGAAAGACGACCCGGTGGCCGCCCTCGACGATGGGATCGGCAGCCAGGGTGGCCGCAATCAGGTGATTGAAACCTTTCACGAACCTGGCGCCAGTGAACGCCTTCGCGACGAAAGCGGAGGACAGGAGCCCGTCCAGTTCCTCAAGCGGAACTAATGCGTTCATCGCATCGATGACCGTCTTGCCTTTCCAGCTCGGCAGGGTCTTCGCAACCTCGCGATGCTCCCCGAACGGGACCGCCAGGATGATCGTGTCGGCTTCGAGCGCATCCCGCAGCGACTTGGCGACTACCGTGGGTCCAATCGCCCGAGCCTGTGGCGCCAACGCCTCGGGCGGTCGGCGGCTCGCGACGGTCACGTCGATGTTTTTACGGGCGAACGCGTGGGCGAGTGCCTGGCCTACCTTACCGAAACCTACTATTGCATAGCTCATGATGTTTTTTTCCTATCTCGTGTTCCAAATTAAGTTCGCGAAGCGCACGTTGACCAGGTTGCTCGTCCAATTGATTCAAGTCCTGCGTGCGCGCGTGGGAGCGAGCGGCGACGGCGCTTTAGGCTCCGCGCGCCGGGTCAGACCTGAGCCATCCCCCCGTCGACAACGAGATCGATGGCCGTCGTGAAACGACTGTCGTCCGAGGCGAGATAGAGTGCCGCAGCCGCAATCTCATCAGAGAGCCCGAAGCGTCCCAGTGGAACCAGTGAGACGTAGAAATCCGTCAACTCTTTGGCAATTCCGGCGAAGGCAGCCGTGTCGCCGATCGCTCCCGGACTGATGCTGTTCACCCGGATTTTGCGGCCCTTCAAGTCGTTCGCCCAGCTTCGCGCGAACGACCTGACCGCCGCCTTGGCAGCCGCGTACACGCTTGCTCCAGCAAATCCCTTGAGGTGGGCATTCGAGGCGTTGAGGATGATCGATCCGCCGTCGCGCATGAGGGGCAGCGCTTTCTGAACGGTGAACAGCGTGCCGCGGACGTTGAGATTGAGCGTGTCGTCGACCAACTGCTCCGAGATCAACCCGATCGGCTTGTCGACTTCTCCGCCGCCGGCGCTGGCGAAGACGATGTCGATGTACCCCTTTTCGGATCTCACTTGCTCGTAGAGCCGGTCCAGGTCCGCCAGTTTGGAGGAGTCGGCGCGCACGCCGGTCACGTTCCGGCCAATCAGCTTGACGGCATCGTTGAGCGCCTCCTGCCGCCGGCCCGTGATGAAAACGTAGGCGCCTTCGTCGACGAACCGTTTGGCAGTCGCCAGCGCCATGCCGCTCGATCCACCCGTGATGACTGCAACCTTACCTTTAAGCTTTTCCATGTTTTCCTTGCGTGTTGTTCCCATTTGCACGGATGTGCTGTATCTTGTGGATCGCCGATCCACATCTCGACCGGTGTGAAATGGATCGGTGATCCGAATATATGGATCAATGATCCATTTGTCAAGAAAAACCCATGCGAGCCGACGCCAGAAAAAATTACGACCATCTACTTGCAGTCGCGCGTGAAGTCGTCGCAGAGCATGGTGCCGATGCGTCCATGCGGGATATCGCCCGCCGGGCCGACGTCGGGTTGGCCACACTGCTTCGTCATTTCCCGACGCGAGAAGCCTTGTTCGAAGCGTTGCTGCGTACGAATCTGGACGCACTGACGCAGAAGGCAGGCGAATTCGAAGCATCGAATCCACCTGACGAAGCGCTCGTGTCCTGGCTTCGCGAAGGGGTGGCATTCGTCCAGAGCTATAGCGGCGTAGTCGCCTTGATGGCGAGCGCCCACGCGGACCCGGACTCCGCGCTGTACGCTACATGCGCAGCGATGCACTCAGCAGGCGCACGCCTGCTGCTCCGTGCACAGGCGGAGGGAACGGCACGCGCCGATATGGATGCGGACGACCTGTTCGGCCTGATGTCTGCGCTTGGCTGGCTTGCCGGCCAACCCTCATTCGCGCCAAAGGCGGATCATCTCTTTCACGTGATTACGAGCGCCATCCTGACAAATGGGTCTGGCAACGATGTCAGGAAGGCGACGTAGCAGAGTGCGGCTGGTCGTGTCGGGGTTTTGAGCGGCTGTTGACGAAGGCGACGGCCCAGCAGACCACGGGCCGCGGCACCGATAAGTCCCAAAGGACTTCGATTCACTCCCACTCGATCGTCGCCGGCGGCTTGCTGCTGACGTCGTAGGTGACGCGGTTGATGCCGCGCACCTCGTTGATGATGCGACCGGACACCTTCTTCAAGAGCGCGTACGGCAGCTCGGCCCAATCCGCCGTCATGAAGTCGCTGGTCTGCACGGCGCGCAGGGCCACTACATAGTCGTAGGTGCGGCCATCGCCCATCACGCCGACGCTCTTGACCGGCAGGAACACGGTAAAGGCCTGGCTAGTGAGGTCGTACCAGCTCTTGCCGGTGGACGGGTCCTTGAAGTTGCGCAGCTCCTCGATGAAGATCGCATCCGCCCGGCGCAGCAGGTCGGCATATTCCTTCTTCACTTCGCCCAAAATGCGCACGCCCAGGCCGGGGCCGGGGAATGGGTGGCGATACACCATCTCGGGCGGCAGGCCCAGGGCCACGCCCAGTTCGCGCACTTCGTCCTTGAACAGGTCGCGCAACGGCTCCAGCAGCTTCAGACCCAGCTGCTCCGGCAGGCCGCCGACGTTGTGGTGGCTCTTGATGGTGACGGCTTTCTTGCTTTTGGCGCCGCCCGACTCGATCACGTCGGGATAGATCGTGCCTTGGGCGAGAAACGTCGCGCCCTTGTGCCCCGCGTCGCCGGCCTTGAGTTTCGCGGCCTCGGACTTGAACACGTCGACGAACAGGCCGCCGATGATCTTGCGCTTGGCTTCGGGGTCGCTGATGCCGGCCAGCTTGGACAGGAACATGTCGCTGGCATCGACCCGAATCACCTTCGCGTGCAGCTTGCCGGCGAACATCTCCATCACCATATCGCCCTCGTTCAGCCGCAGCAGGCCGTGGTCGACGAAGACGCAGGTCAGCTGGTCGCCGATGGCCCGGTGGATCAGCGCCGCCGCGACCGACGAATCCACGCCGCCCGACAGCCCGAGAATCACTTCCTCGCTGCCCACCTGCCGGCGAATGGCCTCCACGGCTTCGGCCACATGGTCGCGCATCACCCAATCCGGGCGCGCGCCGCAGATGCCCAGCACGAAGCGCTCGAGAATGGCCTTGCCCTGCTGCGTGTGCGTCACCTCCGGGTGAAACTGCACCGCGTAGAACCTGCGCGCATCATCGGCCATGCCGGCAATGGGGCAGCTTTCGGTCGAAGCCATCAGCTTGAAGCCCGGCGGCAATTCGGTCACCTTGTCGCCATGGCTCATCCAGACATTGAGCATGCCGTGGCCTTCGGGCGTGGTGAAGTCGGCGATGTCCCGCAGCAGTTCGGTGTGGCCACGGGCGCGCACGGCCGCGAAGCCGAACTCGCGCTTGTGGCCGCCCTCCACCTTGCCGCCGAGCTGGTGGGCCATGGTCTGCATGCCGTAGCAGATGCCGAGCACCGGCACGCCGAGCTCGAACACGGCCTGCGGCGCCTTGTCGGTGGTGTCCTCGTACACGCTGGCGTGGCTGCCCGACAGGATCACGCCCTTGAGCGTGCCGTCGGCCGCGTACTGCCGCACCCAGTCGCTGGTCACGTCGCAAGGATGGACTTCACAGAACACGTGGGCTTCGCGTACGCGCCGGGCGATCAGCTGGGTGACCTGCGAGCCGAAGTCGAGGATGAGGATTTTCTGGTGTTGCATGGGGATCAGGGCAAGTCGGTAATGACGGGGTGGTCGAGCTGGAGGCAGGCGCGGCGCAGGTTCCGGTCCATCGTGACCAGCGGCGCCTTCAGGTCCACCGCCAGCTTGAGGTAGGCGGCTTCGTAGGCGGTCAATTGCAGCGATTCGGACCAGGACCAGAATTCAAGCGGCGTCAAACGCAGCGGCGCCAGCGCCACGGGCAGCCGGCTGAGCAGCCGCAGCACATGCTGGTGGACACTGGGCGTAAAGCGTCCATGCGCCAAGGCGCGGCCTGCGGCATGCAAGGCTTCGAGGGGAAAGATGGCGGCGCTGCTGGCGCTTTCCTCCTCGGTCATGACCCGAATCAGCGCCTGCGAGACGCAATCCCCGTGCTCGTCCGGAAAAGCCCAGCTGGCGAACGCCGAGGCGTCAACGACCAGCATCGCCGTCCTTGACCGGGGCGCCGTCAACCCAGGCGTCGGCCCGGTTGTGCAGTTCAAGCTTGTGTTCGCCCCACAGCTCGCCGAACCCCGGCTTGCCGGCACCGACCTTGCTGCGCAAGGCCTCGAGTTCGGCCACGATGGCCTGGCGGCGGGCCTCCATGCTGGGCTGCACAGACTCGGGTTCCTTGATCAGACGAATCACCCGCTTGCCATGCCGCGTCAGCACCACTTCCTCGCCCTGCTCGACGGCGCGGATCAACTCGGAGAGTTGGCTTTTGGCTTGGTGAATGGGAACTGTCAGCATTATCTGGCCCGTTTCTTCCGAAATAGAACCAGATTTTAGCTCCGCCCACAAAAAAAGACCAGAACATTCTGGTCTTTTTTGGATCAGCGCTGGCTTATTCGGCCCGATAGTTCGGCGCTTCCTTGGTGATCTGCACATCGTGGACATGGCTCTCGCGGATGCCAGCCGCCGTGATCTCGACGAACTCGGCCTTGCTGCGCATCTCCTCGATGGTGGCGCAGCCGCAATAGCCCATGCTGGCGCGCAGCCCGCCCGCCATCTGGAACACGATGGATACCAGCGAGCCCTTGTAGGGCACGCGGCCTTCGATGCCTTCGGGCACCAGCTTGTCCGCGTTGGGGTTGCCGGTGGTGGCTTCCTGGAAATAGCGGTCGGCGCTGCCTTGCTGCATGGCGCCGATCGAGCCCATGCCGCGATAGCTCTTGTAGCTGCGGCCCTGGTACAGCACGATCTCGCCCGGTGCCTCTTCGGTGCCCGCGAACATGCCGCCCATCATCACCGTGTGCGCGCCGGCCGCGATGGCCTTGGAGATGTCGCCCGAATAGCGGATGCCACCGTCGGCGATCAGCGGTACGCCGCTGCCTCGCAACGCCGTGGCGACGCTATCGATGGCCATGATCTGCGGCACGCCCACGCCCGCCACGATGCGGGTGGTGCAGATCGAGCCCGGCCCGATGCCCACCTTCACGGCGTCGGCACCGGCCTCGGCCAGCGCAAGCGCGGCGGCACCGGTGGCGATGTTGCCGCCGATCACGTCGACCTGGGGGTAGTTCTGTTTGACCCAGCGCACCCGTTCGATCACGCCCTTGCTGTGGCCATGCGCGGTGTCGACCACGATGGCATCGACGCCGGCCTTCACCAGAGCCTCGACCCGCTCCTCAGTGCCCTCGCCCACACCCACGGCCGCGCCGACGCGCAGACGCCCGGATGCATCGCGAGCAGCGTTCGGAAAATTGGTCTGCTTGGTGATGTCCTTGACGGTGATCAGGCCCTTGAGCTCGAAATCGTCGTTGATGACCAGCAGCCGCTCCAGCTTGTACTTGTTCAACAAGGCCTTGGCCTCGGCGGGGCTGGTGCCCTCGCGCACCGTGATGAGCTTTTCACGCCGGGTCATGATCTCGCCGACCAGCACGTCGTAACGCGTCTCGAAACGCAGGTCGCGGCCGGTCACGATGCCCACCACCTTGCCGCCGTCGACCACCGGAAAACCGGAGATGCCCAGCTGCTCCTGCATGTCGATCACCTGCCGCACCGTATGCGAGGGCGTGATGATGACGGGGTCTCTCAGCACGCCCGATTCGTAGCGCTTGACCCGCGCCACTTCGGCAGCCTGCTGCTTGGCGGTGAGGTTCTTGTGGACGATCCCCATGCCGCCCTCCTGCGCAATGGCGATGGCCAGGCGCGCCTCGGTGACGGTGTCCATGGCGGCAGACACCAAAGGCAGGTTCAGCGTGATGTTTCGGGAGAGGCGGGTCGCCAGGACAGTGTCCTTGGGAAGGACTTGTGAGAACGCCGGCACCAGCAGCACGTCGTCGAACGTGAGGGCTTTTCCGAGAAGGCGCATTTCAGACAGCTCAAAAAAGCAGATTGTACTCGCGCGTCTCGGTAGTTACCCTTGAGCCCCTTTGGGGCGCCAAGGCACCTTCGTGCGTACCGCGCAACAGGGCGCACCGCAGCAATGGCATCTCTCCATACAGCGGCGCTACACTGGCGCAATGAACTTGCCCCGCGTTACGCTGCTCGCACTGATTTGCGCCGCCGCACCCGCTGTTGCCCTGGCTCAATGGCAGTGGGTCGAGAAGGATGGCCGCAAGGTGTTCAGCGACCAGCCGCCGCCTTCCAGCATTCCGGCCAAGGACATCCTGCGCCAGCCGGGAGGGAAGGCTCCGGCAGCGGCAGAGACGGAGGCTCCCAAGTCGGCTACCGCGCCGGCCTCCGCCGCTGCGCCGGTCAACACGCCCAAGCTCAGTGGCCTCGACAAGGAATTGGACGAGAAGAAGAAGCGGGCGGCCGCCGCGGAGGCCGAAAAGAAAAAGGCCCAGGAAGAAGAGCACGCCAAGGTGCGCGCCGACAACTGCGCGCGCGCCAAGCGGGCCAAGGCCGGCATCGACTCCGGCATGCGGATTGCGCGCACCAACGACAAGGGCGAACGCGAATTTCTCGATGACGCGCAGCGCGCCGCCGAGGCCAAGCGCACGGACATGATCATCGCCCGGGAATGCACCCCGGCCGGCTAGCCGCCCTCTTTCAGTAACCGGGTTTGGCGCCGTCTCGCTTGCGCGCGAACAGGCCTGCCGCGCGCGCGCCCTGCCGCTTGAACCGTTCGCGGCGGGCCACCTTCGGGTCGACCTCGAGCGGCCGGTAGATTTCAATCCGATCGC
>JAKFEZ010000140.1:0-11975 GCA_036675435.1 Ramlibacter sp.
GACGCTGCAGGTGCTGTTCGGAACGTCCGCATCGAACAACCAGCTGAAGATCAACTTCGTCAACAAGGTGCTCGCCGGCGATACCCGGCCGGGCTTCACGATCGACCTGGCGCACAAGGACCTTGGGCTCGTGATGGCGTCGGCGCATGCGGCCAAGGTGCCGATGCCCGTCGCGGCGGCCGTCTACGAGGCGTTCAGCCAGGCCCGCGCCGCCGATTTCGGACAGCTCGACTTCTCCGGCATCGCCGACGTCCTGGCCCAGTTTGCCAACATCGAGAAGCCGCGTGTTCCCGCGGGATGGAAGCCCCAGGCATGAACACGTCCCCTCCTGCCTGGGCCGAGCAGCTGTACGACGAGTTCAGGTCCCTGGGCATCCGCCAGGTGGCCTACGTTCCCGATGCCGGCCACAGCCACCTCATCCAGCGTTGCAACGCGGACCCCGGCATGCAGTCGGTGTCCCTGACCACCGAGGAAGAGGGCGTCGCGATGATGGCTGGCGCCTGGCTGGGAGGAGACCGCGGTGCGCTGCTGATGCAGTCCAGCGGCGTGGGCAACTGCATCAACATGCTGTCGCTGCAGCACGAATGCCGCATCCCCCTGTTCATGCTCGTGACCATGCGCGGCGAGTGGGGCGAGTTCAACTCATGGCAGGTGGCCATGGGCATGTCCACGCAGGCGGTGCTGGAAGCCGCCGGTGTCATCGTCTATCGGGCCGGCACGCCGGACGCCGTGGCCGACACGGCACGCGCGGGCGCCAACATGGCCTTCCAGACGGGCCGCTCGGTGGCCGTCCTGATCGCGCAGCAGGTCATCGGCAGCAAGTCGTTCAAGAAGTGAGCCGCACATGACGCAGCAGCAAACCGCCCTCGACCGCCGGGCCGTCGTGGCCCGCATCCTGCGGCAACGCGACGACAGCCTGGTCGTGGCGAGCCTGGGCAATCCGTGCTACGACCTGATGGCGCAGGGAGACCGGCCCGAGAACTTCTACCTGATGGGCGCCATGGGCGGCTGCGCGATGCTGGCGCTCGGGCTGGCCCTGGCGCAACCCGCGCGGCGGGTGATGGCCCTGGTGGGCGACGGCGAGCTCATGATGGCCCTGGGCTCGCTCGCCACCATCGCGGTGCAGGCGCCGCGCAACCTCTCGATCGTCGTCATCGACAACGAGCATTACGCGGAGACGGGCATGCAGGCCGCGCACACGGGCCGTGGCGTCGACCTGGTCGGCGTGGCGCGCGCCGCCGGGATCGCCTCCGCTCGCCTGGTGCGCACCGTCGACGAGCTGGACGAAGCCGTGCCTGCACTGATCGGCCGCACCGCGGATGGCCTGGCCTTCGTCAACGTCAAGGTGGGGATCGAGGATTCGCCGCCGGCCCTGCCGCCGCGCGACGGGACTTTCCAGCGCAGCCGGTTCCGCGAGAACCTGCTGGGGGCGGGGGCGCACGCCTGAGTCGGGGGGAGCTCGGGTATTTGGCGCGTACGCACTAGCGACCGATCGCCAGCCCCGGGCGAGAGAAGAGGGCCCGGTGACGGCAGCTCAGCACAGCGCCGCTGGCGCCAAGCTTCGAATTGCCGCTCCTGGATATAGTCGGCATTCGCCCGCGACAGAACGAGGGTGCATGGAGAGCAAGTGGGTGTGAAGAAATCCGTGGTGGTGGTGGGGGCGATCGAGTCGAAGGCCGGACGAGCTGGCACTGCCAGAACCAAGTCGCAAGCCGAGGCTCCTACCAGGACACTGACGCAAGAGGCTTATCGTCGGCTCGAAGAGATGATCGTCACGCTGGAACTCGCGCCTGGCGAGGTGGTGTCGGAGGCGATCCTGAGCCGCCTGCTCGGCATCGGCACCACGCCGATCCGGGAGGCCCTGCTGCAGTTGTCGCGAGAGAACCTCGTGCAGATCATTCCACGCAGCGGCGTCGTGGTCACGGCTGTCGATGTGCGCCTGCAGCTGGAAGTGCTGGAAACGCGGCGCGAGATCGACCGGCTGCTGGCCCGTGCGTCGGCAAAGCGCGCGACACCGGCCGAACGCAAGGCCATCGCCGAACTCGCGCAGGTGACCGAACAGTCAGTGAAAAACGGCGACATCCGCGAGTTCCTGCGCCACGACGCGGAACTCAACGTGTGGCTGACGCGTGCCGCACGCAACTCGGTTGCCGCAGGCATCGCCGGGCCGCTGCATTCAGTGTCGCGCCGCTTCTGGTTCTACCACCTGGGCGAGGATGGCGTGTTCCAGGAAACAGCATCGCTTCACCTCGAAATCATCCGGGCCATCGCGGCCGGTGAAGCGGACCAGGCGGCCGCGGCCTCCGACCGGCTGATCGACCACCTGATGCAGTTCACCACCGGGACGCTGCCGGGCCACTGAGTCGGTCGCCGGACCTACGCGCAAGAGGGACGCCGGGAGGCGTCCCTTTTTTATTTGCCGGGTTTTCCCTAGGCCCTGAAGAGCTTGCGGCAGGACCGAGGACGGCGTACATTCCGCATCTGGTATACCAGTTAGGTTCCAACTAGACATCAACGCTGTCACTTGAAGGAAAACATGTCGCAAGTCCTCGAGCATCCCGCCACGACGCAGAGATTCACCATCACCCCGCTGGGCTCCGCCCTTGGCGCGGAGGTGGTCGGCCTCGATCTCGCGCAAGCAGTCGGCGCGGAGCTCATCGAACGCATGAAGCAGGCGCTGAACCAGTACGGCGTGCTGTGTTTCCGCGACCAGCACCTCACGGAGACGCAGCAGATCGCCTTTTCCAGGCTGTGGGGTCCTCTCGAGGATTTTCCGGAAGAGGACAAGACGGTCGCCGCGTCCACCGTCTACAACGTGTCCAACGTCTCCGCCGACGGCCAACACCTGTCCGAGACCGACCATCGGGTGATCTTCCAGAAGGTCAACGCCCTGTGGCACACGGACAGTTCGTACCGCTACGTTCCGGCCTACGCCTCGCTGCTGTACGGCATCGAGGTGATGCCCGCCGGCGCGGAAGGAGGCCGCACCGGCTTCTCCAACATGGTGGCCGCGTACGAGGCACTGTCGCCGGCGATGAAAGCCAGGATCGAGCCGCTGCACATGGTGCACTCGTACGAGCATGGCCGCCGCGTCTACGCCAGCCTGCCACCGCTATCGAACTTCGAGAAGAATGCAGTGCCGCCGGTGAGCCAGCCGCTGGTGCGCGTGCACCTCGACGCGGGCGGCCGCCGTTCGCTGTTCATCACCGCCAACGCCGGCAACGAGATCAGCGGCTTGCCTCTGGAGGAAGGGCAGGCGCTGCACTGCGAACTGATGGAACACGTGTCGCGGCCGGAGTTCTGCTACTTCCATGCGTGGAAGAAGGGCGACCTCGTGGTCTGGGACAACCGCACCACGCTGCACAAGGCCGAGCGGTACGACATGTCCCGCTACCGCCGTGTGTTCCGCCGCACGACGGTGGCCGGCGACGGCCCGGTGTTCGGACCGTTCTCCCAGGCCGTCAAGGCCGCGGGGTACTGAGCACGCATGGGCGCCGAGATGCAATTCGACTTCGCCGGCCGCTCGGTCCTTGTGACCGGCGGCACCAGCGGGATCGGCCTGGAGGTCGGGCACGCCTTCCGCCGCGCGGGCGCCAGTGTGACCGTGGCCGGTCTGCCAGCGGGCGCCAACCACGCCGGCCTGCACGTCGAAACGCTGGATGTCAGCGATGGGCACGCCGTCGCCACCGTGGTCGGCCGGCTGGACCGTCTCGACGTCCTGGTCAACGCCGCCGGCATGATCCGCCGTGGCGCGGAGCACGACCCGGACGTGTTCGCCCAAGTCATCGCCGTCAATCTCACGGGCGCAATGCGCGTCGCCTCGGCCGCGCGCCCCCTCCTGGAGCGCTCCCGTGGCAGCGTCGTCAACGTCGCCTCGATGCTCAGCTTTTTTGGCGGCGGCCTGGTGCCGGCCTACAGCGCCAGCAAGGGCGGCGTGGCGCAGCTGACCAAGAGCCTCGCCATCGCCTGGGCGCCGCAAGGCATCCGCGTCAACGCCGTTGCGCCAGGCTGGATCGCCACGCCGCTGACGCAGACACTTCAGGAAGACGCCGTGCGCAGCGCGGCGGTTCTGTCGCGCACGCCGATGGGCCGATGGGGCCGCCCGGAGGACCTGACCGGGCCGGTGATGTTCCTGTGCTCGCAGGCGGCAGCCTTCGTGACCGGCGTTGTGCTGCCGGTGGACGGCGGCTATCTCGTGTCCTGAATCCCTTTCCCTAGGAGTCGCCATGAATCAAACCATCGAGTCCAGCCCGCCCGCGCGCGCAGGCGGGCTGGACCTGTCCCGCATGCCCTACCAGCTTGCCTTTCCCGCCGAAGCCGCCGCGGAAATCGTGGTGCCATCCGTGCTGCCCGAAGACGAGCGGGTGTGGGTGCCACAGATGGAAAACGTCTGGTTCCGACCGCTGTGCCTGAACACGGTGCAGGGTTACTGGGTGAACCTGCTGCGCGTGCGCAAGTCGGGCGTGCTCAGTCGTCACCGCCACCCGGCGCCGGTGCACGGCTATGTGTTGCGCGGCCGATGGCATTACCTCGAGCATGACTGGGTCGCCAACGAGGGCGGCTATGTGTTCGAGCCGCCCGGCGAGACCCACACCCTGGTGGTGCCCGAAGACGTCACAGAAATGATCACGCTGTTCCACATCACCGGCGCAATGATCTACGTGGACCCGTTCGGCAAGCAGAACGGTTACGAGGACGTCTTCACGAAGATCGACATGTGCCGTGCCCATTACCGCACTTGCGGGCTCGGCGCCGAGTACGTCGACCAGTTCATCCGCTGACAGCAGTCCCGTCCTTCCTTTTCTTCCTTCTTCCACCCCGCGAGACACACATGATCCAGATCCGTTGCAAGTTGGTCACGGCGCTCCTCGCCGCGTCGGCCGCCGCCGTGCTGCCGTCCCTGGCCCATTCGGGCACCTACCCCGAGCGCCCCGTCGAACTGGTGGTGCCGTTCCAGGCCGGCGGCGGGACGGACGCCCTGGCACGTGCCTTCGGCAAGGCCTCGCAGAAGCACTTTCCCAAGGGAGTCGTCGTCCTGAACAAGGCGGGCGCCAGCGGCAGCATCGGCTGGCAGTACATGATGAACGCCAAGCCGGACGGCCACACGCTCGCCGTCGTGACGGTGGAGATGGTCATCCTGCCGCACCTGAACCTGTTCAACCGCACCTGGGAAGACGTCACTCCGATCGCGCAGCTCAATGCCGATCCGGCTGCGCTGGTGGTGCGTAGTGACTCCTCCATCAACAGCGTGGAAGACCTCATCGCCGCGGCCCGCAAGGAGCCCGGCCGGATGAACATGGGCACCTCCGGCAACGGAACCATCTATGACCTCGCCGCGGCGGCTTTCGAGGACAAGGCGAACGTCAAGTTCAACCGGGTGCCTTACCAGGGCGCCGCTCCCGCCATCCTGTCATTGCTCGGCGGGCAGATCGACGCCGTCACCGCCAGCCCGGCCGAAGTATCGGCGCACGTCGCCTCCGGCAAGCTGAAGATCCTGGCCGTGATGGCCGACAAGCGTCTCGAAGAATTCAAGGCGGTGCCGACGCTGAAGGAAAAGAACATCCCGCTGTCCATCGGGACCTGGCGCGGGATTATGGGCCCGAAGAACCTGCCCCCCGAAGTGGTGAGCACTCTCAAGACTGCCGTCGCCGAGATCGCAAGGGAGCCGGAACTCCAGAACACGCTGAAGCAGCTGAACCTGGGGTTCGTCTACGCCGATGACACCGGCTTCAAGTCCGTGATGGCCCGCGACAACCAAGTGTTCAAGGATCTCGTCACCAAACTCAAGATCACGCCCTGAGGACAAGCGCATGGCCATCAGCATCTATCCCGTCAACGACCGTTTCGCCGCCGAGATCGGCGACGTGGACCTCTCGCAACCGCTGTCGCAGGAGGACCGCGACGCGATCAGGCAGGCATTCTGGAAGTACGCAGTTCTCGTGTTTCCCGAGCAGCAGCTCACGCACGACCAGCATATCGGATTCGCCACCCTGTTCGGGCCGCTGGAGGTGAGCATCAAGGCCGGCCGCAGCGACGCCGGCAAGCTGCGCATCCGAGAGGACCTGGCCGACGTGTCCAACCTGGACCACAACAACCAGCCCTGGGGCGAGAAGAGCCGGCAGCGCATGTTCCAACTCGGCAACCGGCTCTGGCACACCGACAGTTCCTTCCGGCACGTGCCGGCTGGCGCCTCGCTGCTGTACGGCCGCACCGTCGCGCCGATCGGCGGCCACACCGAGTTCGCCGACCTGCGCGCCGCCTGGGACGCGCTGCCGGAAGCCACCCGGCGCCGCATCCAGGACCTGCTGGTGGAGCACTCCATCTTCGTGTCACGTGCCAAGATTGGGTACACGGAATTCTCCGATGAAGAGCGCGCGGAGCTTCCCCCGGTCAAGCAGGTGCTGGTGCGCACCATTCCCGAAAGCGGGCGCCGCTCCCTGTATCTCGCTTCGCACGCCGGCCACGTCATCGGCCTGCCGCCGGAGGAATCGCAGAGGCTGCTGGAAGAGCTGATGGCGCACGCCACGCAGCGCCAGTTCGTCTACACGCACCGCTGGCGCGCCAACGACCTGGTGATGTGGGACAACCGCTGCACCATGCATCGCGGCACCGAGTTCGACGACCTGCGGTGGAAGCGCGACGTGCAGCGCGCCACCGTGTCGGACATCGGCAACTCCGTCGAAACCGCGCGACGCACCGCCGCGCCGCTGGCCGCCTGAACTGGATCCCACCCCGCGAGCGCGCGCCGGACCCCCGGCGTCGCTCCAGCCTACCCTGGAGAAAAGCAGATGACCTCTTTCGTGAAGAAATCCTTCCTGGCGCTGTCCGTCGCAATCGCTGCGGCCAGCATCCCCGCCGGCGCCCATGCCGCTGAAATCACCTGGCGACTGCAGACCGTGGCCAGCGCGGGGACCACCGAATACAAGAACCTGGTGGAAAACTTCGCGAGGCACGTGAAGGAAGAGACCGGCGGCCGGGTCGAGGTGAAGACGTTCCCCGCCGGCATGCTGATGGGCAGCGGCCAGGTGCCCGAAGCGGTGAGCCGCGGCACCCTGGACATGGGTCACACCTACCTCGTGTACTACAGCGGCAAGGAGCCGGCGCTGAAGGCGGTGAACGAATGGCCCGCCGAAGTCCATCCGATGCAGGGCGTGACCTGGTTCTACGAAGGCGGCGGAGCCGACTTGATGCGCAAGATCGTCGGCCAGCACAACATGCACTTCCTGGGCGTGACCGCGCTGCTGGGCGAGCAGATCTGGTCCAAGAAGGAGATCAAGAGCGTGGCCGACCTGAGGGGCGTGAAGATGCGCGCCGCCGGACTGGCCGCCGACAGTTTTACCCGGCTGGGCGCTTCGGTAGTGCCCATGCCCGGCGAAGAGGTCTACCAGGCGTTGCAGCGTGGCGTGATCGATGCGCTCGAGTTCACCACGCTGCCCGTGAACTACGGTCTGGGCCTGCACGAAGTGGCGAAGTACGTGGTGGTGCCTTCCTATTCGGGCGGGGGCACCTCCGACTGGATCGTCAACGCGGCTTCCTGGAACAAGCTGCCGGCCGACCTCAAGCCCAGGATGGAAGCCGCGCTGAAGAAAGCGAGCGACGAATACCAGCGCTCCGCCGTTACGGAGGAAAAGGAGCTGACGCAGAAGCTGGTGCAGGGCGGCGTCAAGCTCGTGAAGTGGCCGGAGGCCGAAGTTCGCAAGATGGAAGCGGCGCGCCTGGCGGTGATGAAGGAGAAATACGCAGCCGAATCGCCGCTCTACGCCGAGAAGCTCGCGTCCCAGCTGAAGCACCTGCAGAAGCTCGGCTACCAATCCAGGTAGGAGCCCATGGTGATCGACCGCATCAATGATGCAGTGGGGCGTTTCGTCGCCCTCCTTATCGTGGTGAGCATTCTCGTCACGATGTACGAAGTGGTGATGCGGTATGTCTTCAACAGCCCCACCATCTGGGTCAACGAGTCCGTGCAGATCCTGTTCGGCTTCTATTTCCTGCTGGGCGGCGGCTACACGCTGCTGCATGACGGCCACGTACGCGTGGACGTGCTGCTGCACGGCCTGAAGCCGCGCGGCCGGCGCTACGCCAACATCCTGTCGCTGGTGATCGTGATGTTCTACCTGTCGGTGCTGCTCTATGTCAGCGCCAGCACCGCGTTCGATGCGAGCGTCCACCGGGAACGCGCCGAGAGTGCCTGGGCACCCTTCATCTTTCCAGTGCTGTGCGCAGCGCCGGTGGCCGCTGCGCTGATGCTGCTGCAGGCGCTCGCGATGATGCGGCGGGAATTCCAAACCAAAGCCGCCGCGGGGACGCAATCGTGAGCGTGATGATCCTGACGCCGGCCCTGTTCGGAAGCCTGTTCGGCCTGATCTTCGCCGGCGTTCCCCTGGCGTTCGCGCTCGGGACCGTCGCCATTGTGGTCGGCTTCGTGGAGTGGGGCCCGATGGCCTTGCACCTGCTGTCCGGCCACATCAAGGGCGCAATCTTCAACAACACCCTGGTGTCGATCCCGTTCTTCATGTTCATGGCCAGCATCCTGAGCAAGTGCGGCATCGCCGACAGCCTGTATCGCGCCATTCACATGCTGTTCGGCCCGCTGCGGGGCGGCCTGGCCGTGGGCACCGTGCTGGCGTGCACCTTGATCGCCGCCATGAGCGGCGTCAGCGCCGTGGGCGTGATGGCCATGGGCACGCTCGCCCTGCCGGCCATGCTGAGCCGCGGCTACGACCGCAAGATGTCGATGGGGACCATCCTGGCCGGCGGTGCGCTCGGCCAGCTGATCCCGCCCAGCGTGCTGGGCATCGTCTACAGCGGCCTCGCCAACGTCTCGATCGGGCAGATCTTCCTCGCCGGCGTGGTGCCGGGTCTGCTGCTCGCCGCGCTGTTCATCATCTATGTGTTGGTGCGCTGCTTCTTCGACAAGAATGCCGGGCCGGCGCTGTCGGTGGAAGAACGTGCGGCGATCGGCTGGCGCGAAAGGATCGACAGCCTGGTGGGCATCATCCCGGCGATCCTTCTCGTGCTGGCGGTGCTGGGCGCCATGTTCCTGGGCATTGCGGGTCCCACCGAAGCGGCAGCCGTCGGCGCGCTGGGCAGCATGGTGCTGGCGTGGACGCGGGGCAGCCTGAACTTCAGGATGGTCAAGGCCGCGAGCAACGAGACGCTGAAGGCAACGACCATGATCGTATGGATCGCGTTGAGCTCGCTGATGTTCGTCTCGGTCTACGCCGGGATCGGCGGCGACAAGCTGGTACAGAGCCTGCTGGTCGACATGAACATCCCGCCGGTGGCGGTGCTGTCGATCATGATGGTGATCATCTTCGTGCTCGGCACCGTCATGGATCCAGTGGGCATCATCTTCCTCACCACGCCGATCTTCGTGCCCATCATCACCCAGCTTGGCTACAGTCCGCTGTATTACGGGGCGCTGCTGATCATCAACCTGGAGATGTCGTACTTGACGCCGCCCTTCGGCTACAACCTGTTCTACCTGAAGAGCGTGGTGCCGCCGGACGTGACGATGCGGGAGATCTATTCCTCCACGCCGCCCTTCATCGCGCTGCAGGCCCTGGGCCTCGTCATCTGCGCCGCGTTCCCCTTCATCATCACCTGGTTGCCCAACCTGGTGTTCGGAACCTGAGACAAACATGTACCCCAAGGCCTCCTTCGATTTCAGCGGATGCGTTGCGCTCGTCACCGGCGGCGTCGGCGGCATCGGTTCGGCCATTGCCGACCGCTTTGCCCAGTGCGGCGCCACCGTGGTGGTGTGGGACCGCGTCAAGGGCGACGATCCGCGCTACGGCTACGACGCGGTGGACGTCACCGACGGCACCAGTATCGAGCGCTCCATGGCGCGCCTGCTCGATCGCCACGGCAAGCTCGACTTCGTGATCAACAACGCCGGCTTTTCCGGTCGCACCCTCCCGCTGGAGGAGTACGGACGCGACGAGTGGAAGCACATCGTCGACGTCAACCTGCTCGGCGTCTACGAGGTGTGCCGCGTGGTCATTCCGGCCATGCGCAAGGCAGGCGCCGGGCGCATCGTCAACCTCGCGTCGCTGGCCGGCAAGGAAGGCACGCCCAATTTTTCCGCCTACAGTGCCGCCAAGGCCGGAGTGATCGCGCTGACCAAGTCGGCCGCCAAGGAACTGGCGCAGACCGGCATCCTGGTGAATGCGATCGCCCCGGCGGCCATCCGCACCGCCTTGCTGGACCAGATGAGCCCGGCCCATGTGGCCACCATGGTCGGCAAGAGTCCGATGGGGCGCCTGGGCGAGAGCGATGAGGTGGCCGAGATGGTGATGTGGCTCTGCTCCGGGTCGTGCACCTTCAGCACAGGTGCGGTATTCGACCTTTCCGGTGGCCGCGCGACGTACTGACCAATGGGGCCTTTGGCGAGGGGCCATGGAACCCGTTGGCAACGCCGAGACATCGGAGCCATGCCGGGCTTCCCTGGAGCCCGCGTAGCGACAGGCACCAGAACGAAAAGGGCCCCTGACCGTGACAGCCAGGGGCCTTTTCATTGTGGTGCCGGAGAGAGGAATCGAACCCCCGACCTTCTCATTACGAATGAGAGCAACGCCGGATTGACTTGCATTGATCGGCGTTGACGCAGAAGAAAAAGATTAGCAGCGACAAATACTTAGACGCGGTGACTGGTTTGCTCGCGTTGATCTGGCGTGATCTGAATTGACCGAATCCGGCTACATGGTGGCTACATGGTGGCTACATGGCCGCTACACTCGCTGCATGGCGGAGAAGGTCAACATCACTGCAGGCCGTGTCGCGGAGTTCAAGTGTCCCCAAGGCAAGTCGCAGGATTTCCTGCGTGACCTGAAGTCACCGTGGCTGGCGGTGCGGGTCACGGCCAGTGGTGCGAAGTCCTTCGTCTTCGAGGCCAAGCTGAATGGCCGTGGCATCCGCGAGGTGATCGGCAGCACCAGCGCCTGGACCATCGATGCAGCGAGGCAAGTCGCCAACGAGAAGAAGACGCTGGTCGACCGCGGGGCCGATCCACGGCAGTTGAGACGAGATGCGGTCAAGGCGGAAGAGGCGAAGGAGGCCGAGCAGCAGCAGCGTGCGCTTCGCGTGGCGGACGTCTGGCCCATCTACCTTAAGGAAGGCAAGCCGCGGCGGAAGGAAAAGTGGAAGCCTCGCTACGCCGCCGATCTTGAGAAGGCCGCCGCATCCGGCGGCGAGAAGAAAAAGAGGGGAGAGGGCGTGACGAAGCCCGGGCCTCTCTTTCCCCTGATGGAGCGGCGCCTGGCTGAGCTAGACCAGGACGTCATCCGGGACTGGTACGCCTTGGAGCGCAAGCGCGGTGCGACGCAGGCCGCGCGTGCGCTGGCCATGTTCGCCGGCTTCTTGTCGTGGTGTTCGACACGACGTGAGTACCGCGGCCTGGTGGATCGGGATGCTGCCAAGGCCAGCGAACTGCAAGACATGCTGCCTGCCAAGAAAGTCAGGACGGACGCCCTGGAGGTCGCTCAGCTTCCTGCATGGTTCAAGGCCATAGAGGAACTGAGGAACAGAACCGCGGCTGCCTACCTGGTGGCTCTCCTGCTCACGGGTGCGCGCCGCGAGGAGATGGCAGCCATCAAGCGGGTGGGTGATGTCGACTGGCGATGGGACCGGCTCACGTTGCCGGACAAGGTGGGCACTACGAGGACGATCCCGCTGGCGCCGCACCTGAAATCATTGTTCAAGAGCATTCCGGAGGTGCCGGGCAACCCGTTTCTCTTCGCCTTGCCTGGCACCACGGATAAGCGGATTAGCGATCCGAGAAGCGCCCACGCCACGGTTCTGAAGGCTGCTGAGATCGGGCATTGCACGATCCACGGGTTGCGGCGAAGCTTCGCTTTGTTCGCCGAAGCGGCGGGGGCACCGGCAGGCGCGATCGCGCAGATCATGGGCCATAGACCAAGCGCTGTTTCAGAGCGGTACAAGCCGCGCTCCGTTGATATGCTGCGCCCCTACCTCGC
>JAKFEZ010000307.1:0-2023 GCA_036675435.1 Ramlibacter sp.
CGGCGCGCGTGACGGACATGGCAGAATTTTCGCCCATCGCCTCATATCCTTGGCTTTTCACCGATCGCTGAAAAATGCCCAGCTTCGATACCGTGCTCGAACCCAACCTCGTCGAGGTGCGCAATGCAGTCGATCAATCGGCCAAGGAGATCGGCACGCGCTTCGATTTCAAGGGCAGCGGTGCGAAGGTCGAGCTATCCGACAAGGGCAAGGAGAAGGACATCACGCTCTACGCCGACAGCGAATTCCAGCTCGGCCAGGTGATGGACATCCTGACGCTCAAGCTCACCAAGCGCAGCGTCGATGCGCGCTTTCTCGACAGCACCGCCAAGATCGAGAAGATCGGCGGCGACAAGGTCAAGCAGCTCGTCAAGATCAAGGCCGGCATCGACAGCGAAACCGCAAAGAAGATACAGACGCTCATCAAGGGCAACAAGATGAAGGTGCAGGCCGCCATCCAGGGTGATGCGGTGCGCGTCACCGGCGCCAAGCGCGACGACTTGCAGGCTGCGATGGCGCTCATTCGCAAGGAAGTGGCCGACGTGCCGCTGTCCTTCGACAATTTCCGCGACTGATCCCGATGCGCCGGCTGTTGGCGATTGCCGCCCTGGCTCTCGGCGGCGGCAATGCCGCAGCGCAGACAGGAGCGCCGCCCGCATCGGCTGCATCGGCAGCCCTCATGCCGGCCGCGACGCCGGCTGTACCGAAGGCACCCAAGGTGGCGGTGGTGACGGCCCAGAGAGTCGCCTTCGCGGGCAGCATGGGCGAGCGCGCCCTGCTGGTGATCGATGGCGCCGCGCCACGCGCCGTGGCGGTCGGCGCGGTGCTCGCAGGCGTGAAACTGCTCAGCGTGAACGGTACGCAAGCGGTCATCGAGATCGATGGCCAGCGCGAAACGCTGCGCCTCGGTGCCGCGGCCGTGAACCTGGGCGGCGCGCCCAGCCCGGGCGGCGGCAGCCGGATCACGATCAGCGGAGACGCGTCGGGACATTTCCAGGCCAACGGCCAGATCAACGGCCGCGGCGTCACCTTCCTGGTCGATACGGGCGCGACCTTGATCGCACTGAGCCAGGCCGAGGCCGAGCGGCTCGGTTTGAACTACGCGAAAGGCCAACGCATCGGACTGCGCACCGCCAACGGCGACACCGTCGGATGGCGCATCGCGCTCGACTCGGTACGCCTGGGCGACGTGGAGGTCTTCAACGTCGAGGCGGTGGTTCAGCCGGCGCCGATGCCCTTCATCCTGCTCGGCAACAGCTTCCTGACGCGCTTTCAGATGAAGCGCGAGAACGACACGCTGACGCTGCAGCGGCGGTTTTGAGCCGCCCGCCCGCGAGCCGCCACCTTTGCAGCCGCGACCCCGCGGAACGCGCCGTCATCGCCGGCCGTGCAGCATTCGCCAACGCCGGCGGCCCTTGTCGCCCACGCGACCGACGCGGCGAACGGTCGTGCTTAAACTGGCCGGTCGCCGGTTTGCCAGGCATGGCAGGAGAAGGATGTGGACCTGAATTTCACGCCCGAGGAGCAAACCTTTCGCGAGCAGATCCGCGCCTGGGTGGCTGAGAACCTGCCTGAGGACATCAGCCACAAAGTCCACAACGCGCTGCGTCTGTCGAAAGACGATCACCAGCGCTGGGCCCGCATCCTCGGCAAAAAGGGCTGGCATGGCTGGGCCTGGCCCAAGACATTCGGTGGGCCGGGCTGGAATGCCGTGCAGCGCCACCTGTTCGAAGAGGAATGCGCGCTGGCCGGTGCGCCGCGCGTCATTCCCTTCGGCCCCGTGATGGTGGCGCCGGTGATCATGGCCTTCGGCTCGCCCGAGCAGCAGCAGCGCTTCCTGCCCGGCATCATGAGCGGCGACGTGTGGTGGAGCCAGGGCTACAGCGAGCCGGGCGCGGGCTCCGACCTCGCCTCCGTGAAGTGCCGCGCCGAGCGAAAAGGCGACTACTACGTCGTCAACGGCCAGAAGACCTGGACCACGCTCGGCCAGCACGGCGACTGGATCTTCTGTCTCGTGCGCACC